>NZ_JBHXTG010000182.1:0-1002 GCF_042677465.1 Kitasatospora sp. NPDC127111 | reverse complement strand
CTAGACGAGTAGTTCCGAAGTCGGTCAGTGGTCGTAGGCGATGAGCGAGCGGGTGACGGGTCGGCCGGTGGCTCGGTTGTGCCAGATCGCGCAGGTCATCGCCAGCAGCCGCTGGCCGACCCGGGCGACAACACCCTCGATGGTGCGGCCTCCGTGCTGTTCGAGGCCGAGCTGACCCTTGAGGGTGTCGTTGACGGACTCGATCAGCTGGCGAACGGACTTCAGCAGCCCCTCACCAGGGCGAGGGGCGAGGTTGCGGTAGGACGGCCGCAGCAACTGGACGCCGTACTGGTCGAGGAAGCGGTCGAGTTCGGCGGACACGTAGCCCTTGTCGGCGAGGATCAGCAGGCCGGGCCGCTCATGCACGAGATCGGGCTCGGTCTCCACGAGCGCGGCCAGGACCTCGCGCTCGTCGACCTTCGGGCTGGCCAGAGCCCAGGTGACGGGCAGCCCGGCCGGGGTGCAGACCAGGTGCAGTTTCAGGCCCCAGAACCAGCGCGAGTGCGAGCGGCTGTAGCCGTAGCCAGCCCAGCCGGCCAGTGACGAGCGGCGGACGGTGTCGCGGGAGCGGCCGCACTCCACGGGCGTCGAGTCGGTGATCCATACCGGGTCGGACCACAGGTCGCTCGCGCGGGCCAGGTCGCGGATGGCCTGCTGGAGCAACGGGCGAGCCGCGCGCAGACGCTTGTTGTAGCCGGGCCGTTCGGGCAGGTGGGGGAACATACCGCGCAGGTGGGCCCGGGCGAAGCGGATCCAGCGGGCCTCGGAGTGGTAGCCGAGCAGGGCCTGGGCCACGGCCAGGCAGACCAGCTCGGAGTCGGTCAGCCGCGGCGGGCGACCCAGCCAGCGCGTTCGGGGCAGGTGATCATCGATCTGCACGTAGAGTGCCGTCAGGAGGGTGTCCAGCTCTTCGGTCGTCACAACCCGATGCTGGACACCCTCCCTGCATGTCCGAAGCAGAACCGGCAAACCCAGCCGACTTCGGAACTACTCGTCTAGGGC
>NZ_JBHXTG010000181.1:0-1055 GCF_042677465.1 Kitasatospora sp. NPDC127111 | reverse complement strand
AGTTGCCCAGCAGCAACCTGGCTCTCGACCCACCTGGTGCCAGGCTACCGGCCCCGCAGAGTCCGAGGGCTCGGAATCAGGCACTCACTCCCAGAGCAACTCCGGCCCGGCTCGGGAGGTCACCCGATTGCCCGCACTGGTAGGCCCTCTGTTGTACGGGGGCAAGATCGGTGAGTATCACCTCTGATAGTTCGTCAGCCAGAGCAGGGGCGCCAAGGCCTCCTGCGGCGAGGCCGTTCGAAGGAGCCGTCAGTGACTGCTGAACCGCCACCAGCCGGAGTTCCCCCTATTCCTCAGGGCCCGCCGCCAGGTGCCGGGAGCGGAGCCGCTCCCGCCCCCAGCCGCCGTCTCGGTGAGATAGCGGCGCTCGTCTCCGCCGGCACTGCCCTCGCCGGCCTCCTCCTTGGCTTCTTCGGGCTTCCCGCAGTGGTGAACCCACCCACCGCCAGGACGGCCACCGAGACCGTACGGGCCACGACGACGGCGACGGTGACCGTGACCGCAACCCCGACCAGCCCCTCCACCCCCCTCGCCGCCCCGACTCCGAGCGAGAGCGGCCAGACGGCACCCACCGCACCGGAGCGGGTCTCCCTCGTGGACGACCTGCAGCCCGTCGACAACCAACGCGGCAAATACGACCGCGGACCGCAAAGCGTCAACGGCACGCTCTACCCCACCGTGCTCTCCAGCACCTGCGCCACCTCAACCTGGCAACTGGACCGCCAGTACACCCGCCTGACCGTGTCATACGGTCTGGCCGACAGCTCCTCCTCTGGCAAGACCGTGCAGATGTACATCGAGTTGGACGGCACCCGGAAAGTGGAACGAGATGTAGCGGTCGGCTCGACGACACCGGTAGACCTGGATGTCCGGGGAGTCTTCCGCATCACCCTTGCCTCCAACTACTGCTTCACCTTCGGCATGAACAACGTCGGTGCGTGGATCGATCCCGTCGTCATCAAGGCCCCCTGAGTGCCTGTTTCTGAGCCCTCGGACTCTGCGGGGTCGGTAGCCTGGCACCAGGTGGGTCGAGAGCCAGGTTGCTGCTGGGCAAC
>NZ_JBHXTG010000180.1:0-1099 GCF_042677465.1 Kitasatospora sp. NPDC127111 | reverse complement strand
TGGTCGGCTACGAGATGGCCCTCCTGGTCGACCGCGCCGGCGCCGTCCTCACCCCCGCACTCCGCGCAGAACTCCAGGGCAGTCTCCTGCACTGACGGTTCGTCGGATACCGTCCTGGTATTCGAAGCACCTCCACGCCCGTCCCGGGCCCGCTTCGGCGGGCTCGGGTTCGGACGTTGTACGGCCTTCGCACCACCGGCTCCGGACCTAGGCCCGAGCTCGCACCGCACCGCCGCACCCTGTGAGGAGAGGAACCGTGACACCGCCCGACGACCGCAGCGGCCAGTACGGCGTTCCGTACCCTGGCACAGGCCATGACGCCTTCGGAGCACCCGGCGTCGTCGGCCACGGTCAGCAGTACGGCCAGCAGTACGGCCAGCAGCAGCAGTACGGCCAGCCCCAGCCCCAGTACGGACAGGCACCGGAGCAGTACGGCCAGTACGCGCAGCCGCAGCCCTCGTACGACACGCCCCCGGCCGGCTACCCGGCTCAGGGCGGGGCGACCGGCCACCTGCCCGGCCGGCACGCCGGCCACACCGCACCCGGGCACGTCCCCGGCCAGCACCCCGACCCCGGCTTCCCGTCCCAGGAGCCCGGACACGTCGAGGAGTTCGAGGACGACGACCACGACTCGGGCCCGCTGATCCGGCCGTTCGCGATGACCGGCGGACGCACCCGCCCGCGCTACGAGCTCGCGCTGGAGGCGCTCGTCTCCGCCAGCGTCGACCCGCAGCGCCTGGCCACCCTGCTGCCCGAGCACCAGCGGATCTGCACCCTCTGCACCGAGGTGAAATCCGTCGCCGAGGTGTCGGCGCTGCTCTCCCTTCCCCTGGGAGTGGCGCGCATCCTCGTGGCCGACCTGGCCGAGGCCGGCCTGGTCGCCATCCACCAGCCCGCTTCCGGCGGCGAATCCGGAAACCAGCCCGACGTCACGCTGCTCGAAAGGGTCCTCAGTGGACTTCGCAAGCTCTAACGCGGCCGCCCCCACCCGCGCCACCACATCCGCGAAGATCGTCGTCGCCGGCGGCTTCGGCGTGGGCAAGACCACCCTCGTCGGCGCCGTCTCCGAGATCAACCCCCTGCGCACCGAAGCCGTCAT
>NZ_JBHXTG010000179.1:0-1100 GCF_042677465.1 Kitasatospora sp. NPDC127111 | reverse complement strand
TAGGGCAGGTATTCGGTCGTGATCAGTGGGCCCGGGTGAGGTCCTTGATCCAGATGACCGCGCCGCGGAGGTGGAGGCCGGCGAGGTAGCTCTCCGGGGTCTTGTCGTACCGGGTGGCGATGCCTCGCCAGGCCTTCAGCTTGTTGATCAGACGCTCGACGGTGTTGCGCTCCTTGTAGAGCTCGGTGTCGTGGCTGACGGGCCGACCGCCCCGGCTGCCCTTCTTTTTCCGGTTGGCGCTCTGGTCCTTCTTCTCTGGGATGACCGCCTTGATACGGCGCTTTCGCAGGTGGGCGCGGTTGCCGCGTGACGAGTAGGCCTTGTCCCCGGCTACCGCGTCCGGCCGGGTTCGGGGACGGCCGACGGGCCCGCGGACCCGGACCTTCTTCAGCACGGGGATGAACTGCGGGCTGTCCGCAGCCTGGCCCTCGGTCAGGACGAACGCCAGCGGGCGACACTTCCGGTCGCCGGCGCAATGGACCTTGCTGGTCTGCCCGCCCCTGGAGCGTCCGAGCAGAGCGGCCTTCAGCCGGAGCTTGCGCCGCCGCCGGATACGTCGCCGTTCCTCCCGTTCCGGGTCGCCTGAGGCGTCCCGCCCGTCTTGTTCCTCTGGGCCTCCCCCTTTTGTCTGGCCTTCTCCGCCTCCTCGGCGGCCTTCTCTAGGGCGTCCATGGTGTCTGAGTCGAGGTGCATCCCGGCGGCGTCATGATGGGCCCGCACAGTGGTGGAGTCCACGCTGACCAGGGACAAGTCCACCTCGCCGCGCTTCGCGGCTTCCGCGATCAGGCCCTCCATCAGGGCTTCAAAGACACCGGCATCCCTCCACTGCCGGAACCGGTTGGAGACGGTCGACCAGGCGCCGAACTCCTTCGGCATCTCCCGCCACTGCCCGCCCGTCCGGAACCGCCAGATCACCCCCTCGAACTGCTGCCGCAGCCGCTCCGGGTAAGGGCCGTACTCGCCGATCGGCAGATACGGCCCGATGAACTCCCACTCCGCATCCGTCAGTTGCGCTCGCGTCACGCACCACGGTCTACCGGATCAGAACCCGCCGCGAGGGTGAATCGCACAGATTGATCACGACCGAATACGCGCCCTAG
>NZ_JBHXTG010000178.1:0-1139 GCF_042677465.1 Kitasatospora sp. NPDC127111 | reverse complement strand
CTAGTGTCCTGAGTCTGGAATTTCATTCATAAATATAGACTGGGTCTATGGTGCGGACTGGTCGGCCGAAGGCCGAGTTGGTGTTGTCGGACGAGGAGCGGGCGGCCCTGGAGGGGTGGGTGCGCCGCCGGTCGACGCCGCAGGCCTGGGCTCTGCGGTGCCGGATCATCCTGGAGTGCGCGAGCGGCGCGTCGAACAAGGACGTCGCGGAGCGGCTGGGATCGACGCCGCACGCGGTCGGCCGGTGGCGGGGCAGGTTCGTCGAGCACCGGATTCCCGGCCTGGGCGACATGCCCAGGCCGGGAGGTCCGCGGACGGTGACCGACGAGCAGGTGGCCGAGCTGGTGGCCAAGACCCTGGAGCGCACGCCGAAGGACGCCACGCACTGGTCGACCCGGTCAATGGCCAGGGAGACCGGCTTGTCGCAGTCCACCGTGTCACGGGTCTGGCGGGCGTTCGGACTGCAGCCGCACCGCGCCGAGACGTTCAAGCTGTCCACCGACCCGTATTTCGTGGACAAGGTCCACGACGTGGTCGGCCTCTACCTGGACCCGCCCGAGCGGGCCCTGGTGTTCTGTGTGGACGAGAAGTCCCAGATCCAGGCGCTCGACCGGTCCCAGCCGGTGCTGCCGATGATGCCGGGCATGCCGCAGCGGATGACCGCCGACTACGTCCGCCACGGCACCACCACCCTGTTCGCGGCACTCGAGGTCGCCACCGGCAAGGTCATCGGCTCGCTTCACCGCCGCCATCGGGCCGAGGAGTTCAAGAAGTTCCTGCTCCGGCTGGACAAGGAGGTCCCCGAAGGGCTGGACGTTCATCTGGTGCTGGACAACTACGCCACCCACAAGACGCCGGCGATCAAGACCTGGCTGGTGTCCCACCCTCGCTTCCACCTGCACTTCACCCCGACCGGCTCGTCATGGCTCAACCTGGTCGAGCGCTGGTTCGCCGAGCTGACGAACAAGCAGATACGGCGAGGCGTCCACAAGTCCGTCCAGGCCCTCGAAGCCGACATCAAGGACTGGATCGCCGCATGGAACACCGACCCGAAGCCGTACGTCTGGACAAAGACCGCAGACGAGATCCTCGAACGCCTCGCCGGATATCTGAAGCGAATTCCAGACTCAGGACACTAG
>NZ_JBHXTG010000177.1:0-1205 GCF_042677465.1 Kitasatospora sp. NPDC127111 | reverse complement strand
GCCGCCAAGGTCGTCTCGCGCACCCCGCGCGTCTCCACCGGCCGCCCCGAGCTGACCGAGGCCGCCATCGTGGTCTCCGGCGGCCGCGGCGTCGGCGAGGCGGCCGGCTTCGGCGTGGTCGAGGAGCTGGCCGACGCGCTCGGCGCGGCCGTCGGCGCCTCGCGCGCCGCCGTCGACGCCGGCTGGTACCCGCACACCAACCAGGTCGGCCAGACCGGCAAGCAGGTCTCGCCCCAGCTGTACGTGGCCAACGGCATCTCCGGCGCGATCCAGCACCGGGCCGGCATGCAGACCTCGAAGACCATCGTGGCCGTCAACAAGGACCCGGAGGCCCCGATCTTCGAGCTGGCCGACTACGGCGTGGTCGGCGACCTGTTCGCCGTGCTGCCGCAGCTCACCGCCGAGGTGAAGGCCCGCAAGGGCTGATCCACCGCGCGGCCTGGCGGCCGATGCGCCGGAGGGCGTGGCACCGAGTACCCGGTGCCACGCCCTCCGGCGTACCGCGTGCCGCCGCCGCTACTCCGCGAAGGCCGCCAGGTGCTGGGTGAAGCCGCCCTGGTTCGGCGGCAGCGGGCGCGGCTCGGCCGGCTGGACCCGCTCGGCCTCCTCCTGGGGGAGCAGCGTCAGCTCGGGCTGGTCGGAGCCGGCGGTCGGCGTCAGCCGGACCCGGGTGCCCACCGGGACGGTGCTGCGCAGGCCGTTGACGATGCACCAGACGTCGAAGCCCTCGGTCATCCGGATCAGCGACTTCTGCCGGGCCAGCGGCGTCCGGGCCTGCTCGACGGCGCAGCGGCGCACCACCCCGGTGCCCTCACTGGCCTCCAGCCGCAGGTCGGTGGAGCCGCAGGTCGGGCAGAGCAGCCGCTGGAAGGTCGGGTTGTTGCACCACGTACAGCGCTGGAAGTACAGCGGGGTGCTCTCGGTTTCGGCGTCGATGGCTGAGTGGACCACGGTGTCATCTCCCTGCGCTCGGACCTGGCTCTCGGACTGGCCAAAAGGATAGGGAACTCAGTGCCGCGCTGTGAAGGCACTGAGTTCCCTTTTTGCCGCACGCATGCATAATGAAGGGTACTGAGTACCGTCTGAAACAGGAGTGCCGATCATGAGCCAGGACTTCGATCTCTTCCGGATCTCCGAGGAGCACGAGATGCTCCGTGAGGCGGTGCGTTCGCTGGCCGAGGCGAAGATCGCTCCGTTCGCGGCGG
>NZ_JBHXTG010000176.1:0-1230 GCF_042677465.1 Kitasatospora sp. NPDC127111 | reverse complement strand
CTAGTGCCGCATCAGGCAACGTTTGCCCTGGTGACGACTTCGCGTAGGTGCTCGTCGGCGGCGTGCTTGTTTCGCCAGATGATGTAGCGGCGGATCATGCTGCCCTGTTCCTTGTGGCTGGGGTGGTCGGTGCCGTCGAGTGCGAAGTAGCGCAGGGCGGTGAACTGGGCCTCGATCCGGTTGAGCCATGAGCTGTTGGTCGGGGTGTAGGCGATCTCGACGTTGTTCGCCGCGGCCCACGTTCCGACCCGCTGGCACCGCTTCGTCGTCAGGTGCGGCGAGTAGTTGTCGCAGACGATTGCGATGCGCACGTCCGCCGGGTGTAGCGAGCGCAGGTAGCGGCAGAACTCCAGGAACTTCGACCGGTTCTTCGTCTTCTTGATGTGCCCGTAGAGCTGGTCCTTGGCAAGGTCGTAGGCGGCGAACAGGTGCCTGACGCCGTGCGGGCGGGTGTAGGTGGCCCGCCGCCTCGGCCGCGGCCCGCGGCCGGGGTCCTTGTGTCGGCCGCCGCGCTCGGCCCACTGTCGGCCGGGGTGGGGCTGGAGGTTGAGCGGCCCGAACTCGTCCAGGCAGAAGACGACTTCGGGCTCGCCCTCCTCGGGTATGACCTCACCGTCGGCGATCGCATAGAGGTGCTCGACCCGGGCTTTCTTGGCCGCGTAGTCGGGATCGCGGGAGGTCTTCCAGGTCTTCACGCGTTGAAACGAGACGCCCTCCTCGCGGAGCAGGACCCGAAGGCCCTCGTGGCTGATGTCGTCGACCACCCCCTCGGCGACCAGGAAGTCGGCCAGCTTGGCCAGGCTCCAGGTCGAGAAGGGCAGGCCGTGCTCGGCCGGCTTGGACTTGGCGATCTTCTTGATCTCCCGGCGCTCGGGCAGGGTGAACGTCCTCGGCCGCCCGCCCTTGTACTTCGGGTAGAGCGACTCGAAGCCGTCCGCGTTGAAGTTGTGGATCACATCGCGGACCCGGTCCGCGCTGGTGAACGTGACCTCGGCGATCTTCGCCACCGGCATGCGCTGCGCGGACAGCAGCACCATCTGGGCCCGGCGCCAGGTCACCACCGACCCGGTGCCCCGGCGGACGATCCGCAGAAGCCGTCTGCCCTCGTCGTCATCGATCTCACGGACCTGCACGCGTTCAGCCACGTGATCATTCTGACCGCCCGGTGCCGCCCTTCGCAGCAACCGGACGACACATCGACGGGGCGAACGTTGCCTGATGCGGCACTAG
>NZ_JBHXTG010000175.1:0-1394 GCF_042677465.1 Kitasatospora sp. NPDC127111 | reverse complement strand
CTGAGGACAAGCCCTCGGCCTATTAGTACCGGTCAACTCCACCCCTCACAGGGCTTCCATATCCGGCCTATCAACCCAGTCGTCTACTGGGAGCCTTACCCTCTCAAGGAGGTGGGAGTGCTCATCTCGAAGCAGGCTTCCCGCTTAGATGCTTTCAGCGGTTATCCCTCCCGAACGTAGCCAACCAGCCATGCCCTTGGCAGGACAACTGGCACACCAGAGGTTCGTCCGTCCCGGTCCTCTCGTACTAGGGACAGCCCTTCTCAACACTCCTACGCGCACAGCGGATAGGGACCGAACTGTCTCACGACGTTCTAAACCCAGCTCGCGTACCGCTTTAATGGGCGAACAGCCCAACCCTTGGGACCTACTCCAGCCCCAGGATGCGACGAGCCGACATCGAGGTGCCAAACCATCCCGTCGATATGGACTCTTGGGGAAGATCAGCCTGTTATCCCCGGGGTACCTTTTATCCGTTGAGCGACGGCGCTTCCACAAGCCACCGCCGGATCACTAGTCCCTACTTTCGTACCTGCTCGACCCGTCAGTCTCACAGTCAAGCTCCCTTGTGCACTTACACTCAACACCTGATTGCCAACCAGGCTGAGGGAACCTTTGGGCGCCTCCGTTACCCTTTAGGAGGCAACCGCCCCAGTTAAACTACCCACCAGACACTGTCCCTGATCCGGATCACGGACCCAGGTTAGACATCCAGCACGACCAGAGTGGTATTTCAACGGCGACTCCACCATGACTGGCGTCACGGCTTCACAGTCTCCCACCTATCCTACACAAGCCGAACCGAACACCAATATCAAGCTATAGTAAAGGTCCCGGGGTCTTTCCGTCCTGCTGCGCGAAACGAGCATCTTTACTCGTAATGCAATTTCACCGGGCCTATGGTTGAGACAGTCGAGAAGTCGTTACGCCATTCGTGCAGGTCGGAACTTACCCGACAAGGAATTTCGCTACCTTAGGATGGTTATAGTTACCACCGCCGTTTACTGGCGCTTAAGTTCTCAGCTTCGCCTGGTCGAAACCAAGCTAACCGGTCCCCTTAACGTTCCAGCACCGGGCAGGCGTCAGTCCGTATACATCGCCTTACGGCTTCGCACGGACCTGTGTTTTTAGTAAACAGTCGCTTCTCGCTGGTCTCTGCGGCCACCCCCAGCTCAGGCAGCAAGTGCCGTCACCAGGAATGGCCCCCCTTCTCCCGAAGTTACGGGGGCATTTTGCCGAGTTCCTTAACCATAGTTCACCCGAACGCCTCGGTATTCTCTACCTGACCACCTGAGTCGGTTTGGGGTACGGGCCGCCATGAAACTCGCTAGAGGCTTTTCTCGACAGCATAGGATCATCCACTTCACCACAATCGGCTCGGCATCAGGTCTCAG
>NZ_JBHXTG010000174.1:0-1422 GCF_042677465.1 Kitasatospora sp. NPDC127111 | reverse complement strand
ACGCTCGGCTGGGAAACCCCAGCCGAGCGTCTGGCTAAACTCCTCGCGGCCTAACCAACCGACCACGTGTTGCAACGATCGCTAGAAACCGCCTCGTGCGGCCGGGCCCTTCGCCGTTCCCCGTGAGGGGGGAGGACGAACGGCGCACGACTCCGGGGGCGGCCGCAGCCCGGAACGGCCGCTCAAAGCGTCCCTGACCCGCCACTCCCCGGCGCCGTGCGCGAAGGCCGCCAACCGTCGGCGACCGTCCCGGGGCCCGCCGGAGCCCCGTCGGCGGCAGTGATGGACGCGGTGACGTGAAGCCGTTCGCCACGTCACCGTCCACCGAAAAACTGCCGCACTACCAACCTAAGACGTATCAGGGTGCGAGAAGTTACGCCGGGGGGGTGTGAGCTGCCTCTCGCCACGCTCCGTGTGCGGCCGGTGCCCGGCCCATACCACACCTTCCGACGGCGTCGACGTCACCCTCCCCGCAGTGACGGCAACCGAGCGTGATAGGAATCGTGGCATTCCGGTACGGACCGCCCCGCACCCTCGCAGCGTGGCGGCGGAACTGGGGAGGGAGTGCGCAGATGGCCAGGAACGTCGTCGTCACCGGTGGTGGCACGGGGATCGGGTACGAGGTGGCACGTCGGTTCGCCGAGGCGGGCGAACGGGTCGTGATCGTCGGCCGCCGGCGGGCGGTGCTCGAACAGGCCGCGGCCGACCTCGGACCCGACGTCACCCCGCTGGTCTGCGACCTCGCCGACCCGGACGCCGTCGAGGCCGCGCTCGCCGAACTCCCCGAGCGGATCGACGTGCTGGTGAACAACGCCGGCAGCCGGGAGACCGTGATCGGCGGCGGGCCGCACGCCCTGCTGGCCCGCTGGCGCGGCGACTTCGAGCGCAACGTGCTGACCGTGGTGCTGCTCACCGAGTCCATCCGGGACCGGCTCACCCCGGGCTCCGGCCGGGTGGTCACCGTCAGCTCGATCGCCGCGCTGCGCGGCGCCGGCTCGTACGGGGCCGCCAAGGCGTCGCTGCACGCCTGGAACCACTTCCTGGCCGCCCAGCTCGGCACCTCCGGCATCACCGCCAACATCGTCGCCCCGGGCACGGTGGCGGGCACCGAGTTCTTCGGCCCGCGGCTGGACGAGGCCGAGGTGTCCCGGCGGGCGGCCCGGACGCTGCTCGGCCGGATCGGCGAGGCCGGCGAGGTGGCGGCCGCGGTGTACTTCCTGGCCTCGCCGGAGGCCGGGTTCGTCACCGGCGAGATCCTGCACTGCAACGGCGGTGAACTGCTCGGCCGCTGAAGCGCGCGGCCGACCGGCGAAGGGCCCGTACCGGACTTGCGTTCTAGGAGTCGTTGCAACACCCCAGTTCAGGGGATGCATTGGACTTCGAGATCCGTGAGGACCGGACGGCTCAGGGGCCTGTGAAGCT
>NZ_JBHXTG010000173.1:0-1460 GCF_042677465.1 Kitasatospora sp. NPDC127111 | reverse complement strand
GGTCCCGGGCGGGCAGGCCGGTGGGCCCGGCGGGAAGGGTGGCGGCGGTGGCGGCGCGTCGGACACCGGTGCGGGCGGCAGCGCGGTGAGGACGCCGCGGGCGGCGACGACGTCCGCGGCGACGGCCGGTGGCAGCCAGCCGCCCGTGGGCGCCGGGCGGCCGATCCGCTCCACCAGCTCGACGAGTTGACCCGGCGCCGGGCGGTGCGCCGGGTGCTTGGCCAGGCAGGCCGCCACGAGGTGCCGGATGCCGCCCGGCAGCCCGCCGAGGTCCGGTTCGGTGTTCACCACCCGGAACAGCACGGCCGCCCCGGCGCCCTCGCCGAACAGGTGCCGTCCGAGCGCCGCGTAGGCGACGGTCGAGCCGAGCGAGAACACGTCGCTCGCCGGACCGACCGGCTCCCCCAGCGCCTGTTCCGGCGACATGTACGGCGCCGAGCCGATGACCGAGCCGGTGGTGGTCAGGCCGGTGCCGTCGGCCGCCCGGGAGATGCCGAAGTCGATGACGTGCGGCCCGTCGAGCGCCAGCAGCACGTTGGCGGGCTTGAGGTCACGGTGGATCAGCCCGGCCCGGTGCACCTCGGCGAGCGCCTCGGCCAGCCCGGCCGCGAGCGTGCGCACCGTCTCCTCGGGCAGCGGGCCGTGCCCGGCGACGGCCCGCTGGAGCGACACGCCGGCCACGAAGGCCGTCGCCATCCACGGTGTCGCCGCCTCGGTGTCCGCGTCCACCACGGGTGCGGTGAACGCGCCGGAGACCCGGCGGGCCGCCGCCACCTCCTGCCGGAAGCGCGCACGGAAGGAGGCGTCCTCGGCCAGCTCCGGGCGCACCACCTTGACCGCCACGGTCCGCCCGCCGGCCGACCGGCCCAGGTACACCGCGCCCATGCCGCCGGCCCCGAGCCGCCCCGCGAGTGCGTACGGCCCGACCTGTCGCGGGTCCGCGGCCCCGAGTTGCTCCAACGCCTTCCCCTCCCCGTGAGGCTCACAGGCTAGGGCGAAGACCGTGCACACGGCAGGGGATCAGCCGCTTTCACACCGGTACCTCACCGCCAAGGGCGCACCGGCGGGCGGTTGTTGACGGTCTGGGATAGCATCGCCTCATCTGTCATGTACAGCCAGACCGCGGTCGGGCGGAAGCGCAACGGTCCGATAACGACACCTGGACCCCTCGGCCCGCCTCGTGAATACTTCGCGGCACGGTAGCGTTCGGATCTGCTTGAAACTGTCGATCTTCGAGCATGGATGAACACATACGCGTCAGGGACGGCCGGCCACCCCACGAGGCCGCCCGCGCGCAGGTCCGACGACTACTCCCGGCTCTGAATCCCAGGAGCGGACCCGGCCGGACACGGGTCCGACGGCACGAAGGCGGTGACTGTGGTGAACAGGCGTGTGCTCGCTCTCTCGGCGGTGTGTACGGTCGGCGTTCTCGTCCTCGCGGGCTGCGGTAGCGGTGGTGG
>NZ_JBHXTG010000171.1:994-1716 GCF_042677465.1 Kitasatospora sp. NPDC127111 | reverse complement strand
GGCCGCGGCCAGCGAGGCGTAGACCGGGCTGCCCAGGTAGCTGTCGTAGTCGCCCTGACGGCCGTCCACCACCTGGGGCAGCCAGTCCGCGAGCAGCCGTGCCGCCGGGTCGGCGGCCTCGGGGCGGGGCGGTTCGACCGCGCGCAGGGCGGTCAGCAGCTCCGCGCCGACCGCGTTCTTGCCGACCGCCCGGTAGTGGCCGAGCACCGCCCGGTACGGGAACCGGTCGGCGGCACGGCCGTCGGTCCGCCAGCGCGCCAGCTCCTCCACCGCGCGGCGCGGGTCGAGGTCCGCCGGGTCCGGTCGGGCGGCGGCCAGGCTCGGGCCGCCGACACCGGGCGCGCGGGCCGGATCGACGGCGGGGGCGGGATCGGGATCGGGTGTGGTGGCGGGCGCGGTGCCGGGTATGGGCGTCGGGGCCGGTGCCGTGCCGTCGGCGTGGGCCGGATCGACGGCGGGCGCGGTGCCGGGTGCGGCGGCCGGGCCGGTGGCAGGGGCCGCGGAGAGGGCGGTGGTCACGGGGCGCTCCGTTCGGTGGACGGCCGGGCCGGGAACGGCCCGGTGGGGCGGCGCCGCGGGCGGCTGCCCGCGGGCAGGACGGCACAGCCCGGCCGGGGGGGGGCGCCCCGGGGCCCGCCGCCGCCGCGCGGGGGGGGGGGGGTGGGGGCGCGGGGGGGGTGCCCCCCCGCGGGGGGGGGGGGGGCGGACCACCAGGGGGGCGA
>NZ_JBHXTG010000171.1:0-984 GCF_042677465.1 Kitasatospora sp. NPDC127111 | reverse complement strand
GCCCCCCCGGGGGCGGGGGCGGCGGGTCGGCCCCGCGCCGGCCAGGCTGCGGGGGGTGGGGTGGACCCGGGTGGGGCGGACCCGGGCGCGGTGGGGCCGGGCCTCAGCCGTGTGGCTCGGCGAGCTCGGCCGGGTCGGCCAGCACGTAGCCGTCGCCCGCCCGGTGGGCGCGCGAGCGGCGCAGATCGGCGAGGACGAAGGTGCGCTGGAGCCACCGGTCGGTGCCGTCGAAGCGCGGGCTGAACGCGGTGCGCCCGTGCACGGCGATCCGGTTGTCGACGACGGCCAGGTCGCCGGGCTCCAGCCGGACGGTCCGGGCGGTGCGCTCGAAGAGCCGCTGGAGCTCGGCCAGGGCGGCCGCGGCCCGCTCGGTCAAGGGCTCGGTGGCGGCCATGTCCACCCGCAGGTCGGGGTCCTCGGGCGCGCCGGCGAGCACGGCGTGCGGCTCGGCGGGGCCGTCGGCGGCGCCGAAGGAGGGCGGCGGCGCGGTGCGGAACTCCGGCCGCCGCAGGTCGTTCCGGGTCCGCTCGTCCAGCAGCGGCAGCACCTCGCGCACACAGGAGGTGCGCAGTCCCGCCAGCCCGTCCGGGTCGGCGCGCAGGCAGAGCAGCATGACGAAGTCCGGGCGGTGCGGGTGGAAGGCGTTCTCGTTGTGGAACGTGAGCAGCACCGAGCCCGCGTTGCCCTGGAACTCCTCCTGCCCGGGCACCGGGACGACGTCCTGCACCAGCGCGCCGGTCTTCTCGGGGCGGAACGCGGCCGGGTCGCCGAGCCCGCACGCGGCGAGGATCAGCACCGCGGCCGGCACGGTGGCGGTGCGCTGCACCGACCCCCCGGTCAGCGGGGTGCGGCCGAGCGAGGATGCGGCGACGGGCAGTCCGCGCACCAGCAGCGCGCCGCCCGGCCCGGGGTCGCGGCGGAAGGCGCGCAGCGTGCGGCGCAGCCGGACGGGCAGGTCCTCCCAGCGGTCGCGGGCCGCGGCCA
>NZ_JBHXTG010000170.1:0-1730 GCF_042677465.1 Kitasatospora sp. NPDC127111 | reverse complement strand
CCCTCGACCATCGAGCGCCTCGCCGACCAGTTCCAGCGCATCCTGCGCAACGCCGCCGAGCACCCCGACACCCCCATCCACGACATCGACCTGCTGGGCACGGCGGGCCGGGCCGAACTCGCCGCGCTGGCCACCAGCGCCGTCCACCCGCTGCCCACCGCCGCCCTGCCGGAGCTGTTCGCCGCCCAGGCCGCCCGCACCCCCGACGCCACCGCCGTCGTCTGCGGCAGCGACACCCTCAGCTACGCCCAGCTCGACACCGCCGCGGACCGCCTGGCCCGCCACCTGGTGGCACTCGGCGCGGGTGCGGAGAGCCGGGTCGCCGTCCTCCAGCAGCGCTCGACGGCGCTGGTGGTCAGCACGCTGGCCGTGGTGCGGGCCGGCAGCGCCTATGTGCCGCTGTCCGAGAGCTGGCCCGCCGAGCGGATGGACCTCGTACTGGCCGACACCGGCGCCGAGCTGCTGCTGGTGGACGCGGCCACCCGCGACCTGCCGTTCGTCCGGGCCCGGGCGGCGGCCGGCGTGCGGGTGGTGGACGTCTCGGCCCCGCTGCCGGAGGCCCCCGCCCGCCCCCTCCCGGCCGTCCAGCCGGAGCGGCTCGCCTACGTGATGTACACCTCCGGCTCCACCGGCACGCCCAAGGGCGTCGCCGTCACCCACGCGGACGTGGCCGCCCTGGCCGCCGACCACTGGTGGCAGCGGGACGGCCACCACCGACGGGTGCTGTTCCACTCCCCGCACGCCTTCGACGCGGCGACCTACGAGCTGTGGGTCCCGCTGCTGAGCGGCGGCCAGGTGGTGGTGGCGCCGGCCGGCGAGCTGGACGCCGAGCGGATGGGCCGGCTGATCGCCGAGCACCGGATCACCGCGCTCTGGCTGACCGCCGGCCTGTTCCGGCTGCTCGCCGAGGACGCGCCGCAGAGCCTGGCCGGCGTGCGCGAGGTGCTGACCGGCGGCGACGTCGTCCCGGCGGCCGCGGTGCGCCGGGTGCTCGACCTCCACCCGGAGCTGCGGGTCGTCGACGGCTACGGCCCCACCGAGACCACCGTGTTCGCCACCCGGCACCCGATGGAGGCCGGGGACGAGCTCGGCACCACCGTGCCGATCGGCCGCCCCCTGGACAACATGCGGGTCCAGGTGCTGGACGCCGGGCTGCGGCAGCTGCCGGTCGGGGTGCCGGGCGAGCTGTTCATCGCCGGTGCCGGTCTGGCCCGCGGCTACCTGGGCCGCCCGGCTGCGACGGCCGAGCGCTTCCTGCCCGACCCGTTCGGCGAGCCCGGCTCCCGGATGTACCGCACCGGCGACCTCGGCCGCTGGCGCCACGACGCGCGCGGTGAGGGCCGGCTGGAGTTCCTCGGCCGCACCGACGACCAGATCAAGCTCCGCGGCTTCCGCATCGAACCCGCCGAGATCGAGGCCCACTTCACCGCCCGCCCCGACATCGCCCAGGCCGCCGTCCTGCTCCGTGAGGACAACCCGGGCGACCAGAGGCTCGTTGCCTACCTGGTCCCCACGGCCGGCGACACGCCCGATCCCGCCGAACTGCGGGCCACCGCGGCCGCCCAGCTGCCCTCGTACCTGGTGCCGTCCGCCGTCGTCCTGCTCGACACCCTCCCGCTCACCCCCAACGGCAAGCTCGACCGCCGCGCCCTGCCCGCCCCGGCCACCTCCACCGACCCCACCGGCCGCACCCCCCGCACCCCCCGCGAAGAACTCCTCTGCGGCCTCTT
>NZ_JBHXTG010000169.1:0-2182 GCF_042677465.1 Kitasatospora sp. NPDC127111 | reverse complement strand
GTCCGACAACACCAACTCGGCCTTCGGCCGACCAGTCCGCACCATAGACCCAGTCTATATTTATGAATGAAATTCCAGACTCAGGACACTAGAGGTCGAGGACGAGCTCTCGGAGCTGGGAGACCTCAACGACGAAGTCGTCCTCGACGATCCGCCTGAGGACTTCTACTCGCTCTGGGAGCCGGACGAAGACCTCTATCGGGACCGGTGACCCGACCACTGGGCAAGCTATTGCTCAACCTCTGTTACAGCCTCGGTACTGGTGAGCTCGCGTATTCAACTGTCGCCAGTTCCCCGAGGAACCCAGCCCGCTGGTAACCGGCTGTGAATCGCCAGCGGCGAGAACTGCCGGAACCCCTGTCAGCGGCCTGCGGTTGACTGACACCATGGACGACACCACCGATCACCTGCACCGCATCGACGTCCTGCTGGCCCGCCCGGCCCAGGCATCGCCCGCCTGCCGACCGATGGAGACCTCACCATCGCCCACCGCCGCCTCGTCGAGGCACTGCGCCCGTGTTGGGGGTCGTCGCGCAATCTCGCGACCGGCGGTTTCGTCGCCCCGACCCTCGACGATGACAGCGGGCTGCCGCTGGCAGCCCCGTTCGCCGGGCGTCTGGTCGAGCTGTGCGGGTGGGCGGTGGGTGGGCTATGGATCAGCCCGGTCGGCGGGTCACCTTCGAACATTTGGGCCACAAGCTCGGCATCGCCGCAGGCCGGACCCGCCTCCTCGGGCTGCTGGAGGCGCCCGAAGTGTCTGAGCGGTCGCCGCGGGTGCTCGGCGTCGACGAGTTCGCGTTCCGCAAGGGCCGCACCTACGGGACCGTCCTCGGACCCGGCACACGGGTCCACCGGGAAGGCGTGCTGGCCGGTCAGGCTGTCGGTCTAGCCGTTCATGGCGGACGCGGTTCTCGACCCTCAGAACACGAAGATCTGGATCGCCTCCATCCGGAGCGCCTTCCCGGTGGTTCCTACTTCCACTGTGCCACCGTTGACGGAGCATCGCTGGCCCTGCCAGCCAATGTTCTGGACGTGGGCGTTGACGCAGTACACTGCGGATACGATCGATAGCCGCAGTGCTTCCATGCGTAGCGATTCTCCGACCGTGCCCACCATGATGAAGTCACCGTCCGTGGCGATGACGGGGTCCATCCATCCATAGTTTTGGACGTAGGCCTGGGCCGTAATCTGCTGAAGTGGCTTCGGATTACCCTGCGGGTCCTGCCCGCCTGTCCCCATCAGCAGCAGGGCCTCCAACCGCCTTCCCTCACCCTCGGTGCCAGCTGTGGCGTTGTCCCGGACCGGCGTCATCCACCCGATGCCCTGAACGTGCGCCGCGTACCATATGTGGGGATTTCCGAAGACGTACCCGCTGGAAGCGGTCTTCAGTAGTGCTTCTGCTTCCTCGGAATCCACGCCAAGTGCAGACGCCAGCGAGTCAGTGGTCATGGTGACTCCTAGGTTTGACGTGCCTCGTGCGCTCCCGGTCCCATGATGCCGATGTGCTCTTGGACAGCTGGTTCTCGGGCATACTCCGAACATCCACCCGACGCTTTGGTGTGTCAACCACGTCTGCTGCGGTACGCCGGCACCACCCCGGCACTGCCCCGCAGGGCCGCCTTCTCCCGTAGCGGGACGACGGCCCCACCCGCCTTCTGCTCTGCCAGGGGTTGCTGGTAAGGGCCTGTGATCGAGTGACCTGTGGCCCCTCCTCCAGGGTCACGGCCCGCTTGCCAGGTCGCCGTCCGGCGCCAGGAGCTCGCGCAGCCAGAAGCCGTCCTGATGGGCGGCCAGCAGGCCGACGGCGGCATGGACGGCCTCGTTGCCGACGCCCTCCAGCAGGGCGCGGGCCGGGTCGGGCGCGGTGGCGGTGTCGCCTGTCATCTCGGTCTTCTCGGGGGTGCACTCCCGAAGCTCCCGCCAAGTGGCAAGTATCTGAGGGTGACGATCTCCCGATGCCCCGGCCTGCTGGGATCACCCAGAGTGAGTGGCTGTCGATCGAAACGCCCTGACCAGCACTTCTCCGGACTATTTGTCACCTGGCATCAGCTTCGGGAGTGCACCCCCAAGGCGGGTGTTCAGTTGCTCTAGGGCCTGTGTGATGTTGTGATCAGTCTCTGGGTTCTGCCCTCATTCGAGGGCAGAACCCAGTACGACTGTGTGTCGTGACGCGTAGGCAACT
>NZ_JBHXTG010000168.1:0-2472 GCF_042677465.1 Kitasatospora sp. NPDC127111 | reverse complement strand
CCCGCCACCGAACGCGAAAAGCTCCTCGCCACCCTCTTCGCCGAAGTCCTCCAACTCCCCCACGTCAGCGCCGACGACAGCTTCTTCGCCCTCGGTGGCGACAGCATCACCTCCGTCCAGCTGGCGGGCCGCGCCCGCCTGGCCGGGCTGGTGCTGACCCCGCGCGAGGTGTTCCGGCACAAGACGGTGGAGGCGCTGGCCGCCGCCCTGCCCGAGTCCCCGGCCGAGCTGGCGCTCGCGCCGGACCCGGACGGCGCGGACCCGGCCGTCGGCGCCCTGCCGGCCACCCCGATCATCCGGTGGCTGCGCGAACTCGGCGGCAGGATCGACGGGTTCAACCAGTCGGTGCTGGCCCCCGTTCCCGGCGGCCTCACCGAGGAGGTGCTCCGCGCGGTGCTCCAGGCCGTCCTGGACCACCACGACGCCCTCCGGGCCCGCCTCGTCCGCACGTCCACCACCTGGACCCTGGAGGTCCCGCCGAAGGGCGCGCTGCCGGCCGCCGCGGTCGTCCACCGGATCGACGTCGCGGGCCTGGACGAGGCCGCGGCCGCCGCCCGGGTGGACGCCGAGGGCCGCGCCGCACAGGACCGGCTCGACCCGGACAACGGGCTGATGGTCCAGGCGGTCTGGTTCGACGCCGGGCCGGAGGCGCCGGGCCGCCTGCTGCTGGTCCTGCACCACCTGGTGGTGGACGGCGTGTCCTGGCGGATCCTGATGCCGGACCTGATGCAGGCGTACGAGGCGGTGGCCGCCGGCCGCGAGCCCGTCCTGGATCCGGTCTGGACGTCGTTCCGCGCCTGGGCCCGGGGGCTGGCGCGCGCCGCCCTCACCCCGGAGCGCACCGCCGAACTCGCGGTGTGGACAGGCATGCTGGCCGGCTACCAGGAGCCCCCGCTGGGCACCCGGGAGCTGGACCCGGCCGTGGACGTCGCCGCCACCGCCCGGCAGCTCGGCCTCACCCTGCCGGCCGAGGTCACCGGGCCGCTGCTGACCACCGTGCCCACCGTGCTCGGCACCGGCGTCAACGAGGTGCTGCTCACCGCGTTCGCGCTCGCCGTCACCGCGTGGGACCACGGCCGCGGGCGGCAGCGCCCGGCCGGCGTCCTGCTCGACCTGGAGGGCCACGGCCGCGAGGAACTGCTCGCCGGTGTCCTGCCGGACGCCGACATCTCGCGGACCGTCGGCTGGTTCACCACCATGTTCCCGCTCCGGCTCGACCCCGGGGTGACGGCCGCCGACTGGCCGGAGATCCAGGCGGGCGGCCCCGCCGTCGGCGTCGCGCTGGCCAACGTGGCCGGGCAGCTCGCCGCGCTGCCCGACAACGGCGCCGGCTACGGGCTGCTGCGCCACCTCAACCCGGAGACGGCCGACGTGCTGGCCGGGCTGCCCGTCCCGCAGCTCGGCTTCAACTACCTGGGCCGGTTCGGCGCCGGGGACGGCGAGGACGACGGCGACGGCGGTCTGGGCGGCAGCGACGCCGCGATGCCCGCCGGGCACGCCCTGGAGCTGAACTCGCTGGCGCAGGACCGCCCCGACGGCCCGCACCTGGTGGCGTCGTGGAGTTGGCCGGACGGCCTGTTCACCGAGGACGAGGTCCGCGACCTCGCCGAGGCCTGGTTCACCGCCCTGCGCGCGCTGGTCGCCCACGCCGCACACCCGGCGGCCGCCCCCGTCCGGCCCGTGCCACCGCGCCCCGCGACCACGGAACCCGCACCGCTGCTGGATCTCGACCAGGACGAGATCGACGCGTTCGAAGAAGACTTCGAGTTCTGAGTTGGAGAGAAGCGACATGACCAAGGCCGGAACGACCAAGGCGAAGCCACGCATCGAGAGCATCCTGCCGCTCTCTCCGCTCCAGCAGGGCCTCCTGTTCCACGCGCAGTACGACACCCAGGGCCCCGACGTCTACACCATGCAGCTCGCCCTCGATCTGGAGGGCGACCTCGACACCGACGCGCTGCGGGGAGCCTGCGCCGCCCTGCTGCGCCGGCACGGCGGGCTGCGGGCCGCGTTCCGCTACCGCAAGAACGGCGAGCCGGTGCAGCTCATCCCCTTCGAGGTGGCGCCCGACTTCACCGTGGTCGACCTCACCGGCCGACCATCGGAGGAGTGGGAGCGGGCCGCCGCCACGGTCGCCGCCGAGGACCGCGCCCGCCGCTTCGACCTCGGCCGGCCGCCGCTGATCCGCTTCACGCTGGTCTCGCAGGACACGCATGGTTCGCGGGGTACGCAGGGCACGCAGCGACACCAGTTCCTGATCACCACCCACCACATCCTGATGGACGGCTGGTCCCGCGCCCTGGTCATCGGCGAGCTCTTCGAGCTGTACGGGTTGCTGCGGCGCGGTTCGGACGAGCGCGCACTGCCCGCCGTCGCGCCGTACCGCGACTACCTGGGCTGGGTCGCCGCCCAGGACCACGCGGCCGGCGAGGCGGCCTGGCGGCAGGTGCTCGACGGGCTGGAGGAGCCGAC
>NZ_JBHXTG010000167.1:0-2632 GCF_042677465.1 Kitasatospora sp. NPDC127111 | reverse complement strand
GCGCCGCGGGACCCGCACACCGGGGGTCAGGCGCCGGGCGGTGCGCTGAACGGCGCGGCCCAGGTCTGGTTGGTCTGCAGGGCGGTGGGAGCGGCGCCGCAGCCGTAGAGGTCGACCGGGGTGCCGGCGGTGGACGTCGCACCGGAGTACACGTCCAGGCACTTGGTGGTGCCGGCCAGCTTGAGGTTGCCGTCCCGGTTGTACGTCCAGGTCTGGAAGCCGGGCGCGGAGCCGCACGGCGCGACGCCGACCCACTGGCCGGCCTTGCCGTTGACCGGGCTGGTGGTGGAGCCGCTCTGGGCGGTCAGGCAGAGGTTCGAGGTGCCGCTCTGCAGCAGCCGGATCGAGCCGTCCCCGCCCAGCTGCCACTGCTGATTGGAGTTGCCGGAGCAGTAGTAGACGTCGACCGGGTTGTCGGTGCCGGTGCCGGACCGGTAGTTGTCCAGGCAGAGCGAGGCCTTGCCCCAGCTGCTCCGGCTCGCGGTGATCTGGCCGCGCGGGGTGGTGGTGCTTCCGCTCGGCGGGGTGATCCTGAGCATCGCGCTGTCGTGCGAGCCGATGGTGAGTGCGACGGTGCCGGTGGAGGTGCTGGTGGTGTGGGCCCACAGGTCGCGGACGGTGTAGTCGCCGCCGGTGGTGTCGAAGCCGGCGAGCGACAGCGGGAGGGTGTAACTCGTGGACGCCGGGCCCTTGTTGAGGACGACGACGGCGCGGCCGCCGTCCGCCAGGGGCTTCACCACGACGTCGACGCCGCTGCTCGCGGCCGGGGTGCCGTCCGCGTTGGCCTGGCCGCCGCTCACCCGGTAGCCGCCGGCGCCCAGCGGGTCCTGGTCCACCGCGATGACCTCGGAGTTGCCGAGGATCGCGACCGAGGCGTTGAGGTGGGCGGCCTCGGCCGGGTGGGCCGTGATGTACGTGGGCGAGAACTTGCGGGCGTCGGTGCTGATCACCAGCGGCGCGGCCAGCGCGGAGAACAGCGACATCTGGCTGCGCTCCTCGGCGGTGGTCATGCCGTTGTCGCCGATCAGCAGCATGTCGGCGTCGTTCCAGTTGCCCGGGCCCTGGTAGCGGCTGAGCTCCAGGGTGTTGTCGAAGCTCTGGTAGGCCCCGAAGTTGTAGGAGGACTGGACGCCGAGCGGCTGGTTCCACGGGTCGGTGGCGCCGTTGTCGTAGTCGTTGTAGATGTCCGGGCCGACCCGCCACAGCTGGCCGAGCGAGCGGACCCAGGTCATCGCGTTGAACTTGGTGGCGCCGTTGCCGTAGGCGGCCGGGGCCGAGATGTTGAACATCACGTTCGGCGTCGCCCTGCCCCCGTTGGCGGCGTTGGTGACGGCCGTGTCGAGGGCGTTCGCCATCCGGGTGTCGAGCGTCTGCATCGGCTCCTGCTGGCCGCAGTTGTCGTACTTGAGCGCGTCGACTCCCCAGGAGACGAAGGAGTCGGCGTCGTTCTGCTCGTAGTGCTCGCTGCCGTTGGGCAGGTTCGGCGCCGTGGGCGCCGCCGTGCTGCAGGTGTGCGTGCCGGAGGTCTCGTAGATGCCGAACCGGGCGCCCAGGCTGTGCAGGTAGTCGCCGTAGGCGGTCAGCTCGTAGTCGAAACCGGGCTGCTTGGTGGTGTCGCGGACGTCGGTCGCGCCGCCCCAGTTCTTCGCCCCGTGCAGGTAGCCGGAGCCGTTGCGGTACATCCAGCAGTCGTCGACGGTGATCGTCCGGTAGCCGGCGGCGATCAGCCCGGAGTCGGACAGGCCCTTGGCGTTGTCCTGCATGTACTGCTGGAAGGAGTAGCTCAGCCGGTCGGATCCGTCGAGCGGTGCCTGCGCCTGGCAGGTCGAGCGCGCCCAGTTGTTGAAGCCCATCGGCGGCAGGGGGGCGATCGGCCCGCCGGGCGTCGCGGCGGAGGAGTAGTTGGCGGCCGGCCGGCTGACGCCGTCGTTCGCCGCCGCCGGGCCCGTGCTCAGGAGGCAGGCGGCGGGGATCAGGGCCGCACTGAGTGCGGCGAGGAGCGGTCTTCTGCGGGGGACTCGATCTGCCACGGGGGTGGCCTCCTTCGATTCCTTCGGGGGTGGTCGCCGAGCCCGCGGACTGTCATGCACAGGCGGGCCTCGGGCGAGTGGCTGAAATAATCTGCTCAGATAGGCGCCATAGTCAACAGAAGTGCGCAGACCCTGGCGGCGTTCGGGCAGGATGAAGCACAACGGTCGGGTAACGGCCCCTGGACCGCTCGGACGCGCCTCGTGAATACTTCGCGGCACAGCTGGTTTCGGAGCTGCGTGAAACCAGCGATCTTCAAGCATCTGTGAACACAAGGCGGTGACTGTGGTGAACAGGCGTGTGCTCGCTCTCTCGGCGGTGTGTACGGTCGGCGTTCTCGTCCTCGCGGGCTGCGGTAGCGGTGGTGGGGGGTCGTCGGAGGGTGGTGTGACGTTGAAGCTGGTCGCCGCCGATTACGGGGACAAGGAGTCGAACAGCTCGAAGGCGTACTGGAACGGTGTGGTGTCGGCGTTCACCGCGGCGAATCCGGAGATCCGGGTCGATGTCCAGGTGGTGAACTGGAACGACATCGACCAGCAGGTCAAGACGATGATCCAGAGCGGGAACGTCCCCGACGTGCTGCAGACCGGGGGTTACGCGGACA
>NZ_JBHXTG010000166.1:0-2774 GCF_042677465.1 Kitasatospora sp. NPDC127111 | reverse complement strand
GACGGCCGCATCGTCGACGAGCTCCTCCACCCCACCGCCGACACCGTCCTGGACCGCATGCGCCGCTTCGACGCCAAGGGCCGCACCAGCTGACCGCGCCCGCTCGAACCGGCCGACACCACCCGACCTCCCAGGACTGACACCCCCTCATGTACCGCACCGCACTGCGCAACGTGCTGGCCCACAAGGGCCGACTGCTCATGACGGCCCTCGCCGTCATGCTCGGCACCGCCTTCGTGGCGGGCACCCTCGTCTTCACGGACACCCTCGGCAACGCGCTGCGCTCCCAGAGCGCCAAGAGCTACACCGACATCGCCGTCACGGTCAGCGACCGCGGCGCCGTCGGCAAGGGCTACGACCACGGCGGCAGGACCGCCGGCGGGCCGGCCCTCACCGAGGACACCCGCAAGGCGCTCGCCGCCCTGCCGGGTGCCGCCGAGGCTCGCGGCGTGGTCAGCGGCTTCGCCGGCATCGCCGACCGCAAGGGCGCACTGATCGGCAACGGGTTCTCCACCACCGGCACCAACTACGTCCCCGGCGCGGACGGCACCGACCCGCGGTACCCGCTGGTCGAGGGCCAGGGCCCGAAGAACGCCAAGGAGATCGCGCTCGACCGGAAGACCGCCGAGAAGGGCGGCTACCGGGTCGGCGACACCGTCCGGGTCGCCGTCAACGGCCCGGTGATGGAGCTGAAGCTCACCGGCACCCTGCGCACCAACGACCCGCGCGTCGTCTCCGGCGGCTCGCTCGCCGCCTTCGACACCGCGACCGCCCAGCAGCTCTACCTCTCCCCCGGCCGCTTCGCCGAGATCGACGTCAAGGGCAAGCCCGGCGCCGACGACACCGCGCTGCTCACCGCCGTCAAGCAGGCCGTCCCGCAGGGCGAGGCGATCGAGGCGCGGACCGGCCGCGACCTCGCCGCCGAGCAGGACCGGATGATCGAGGCGGGCACCAAGGGCATGAGCAGCGCCCTGCTGGTCTTCGCCGGCATCGCGCTCTTCGTCGGCGTCTTCATCATCGCCAACACCTTCACCATGCTGGTCGCCCAGCGCACCCGGGAACTCGCGCTGCTGCGCGCCGTCGGCGCCAGCCGCAAGCAGATCACCCGCTCCGTGCTGCTGGAGGCCCTGGCGGTCGGCCTGAGCGCCTCGGTGGCCGGCCTCGTCGCGGGTGTCGGCATCGCCGCCGGCCTGCGCGCGCTGCTGAACGGCCCGCTGGAGGCCAACCTGCCGGACGGCCCGCTGGTGATCGGCCCGTCCACGGTGCTCACCGCCATCGGCGTCGGCGTCGCGGTGACCGTGCTGGCCGCCTGGCTGCCGGCCCGCCGGGCCTCCCGGATCGCCCCCGTCGCGGCGATGAGCTCGGTCGAGCAGCCGGCCACCCAGAAGAGCCTGCGGGTGCGCAACGCGATCGGCCTGCTGTTCGCCGCGGCCGGCGTCGGCGGCCTGCTGGCCGGATCGGCCGACAAGGAGGTCAAGCTGGTCGGCCTCGGCGCCGGCGCGCTGCTGATCGGCGTGTTCGTGCTGACCCCGCTGCTCTCCCGGCCGCTGATCGCCCTGTTCGCCCCGCTGCTGCGCAAGCTGTACGGGACGCCGGGCAAGCTGGCCCGGGAGAACGCCGTCCGCAACCCGCGCCGCACCGCCGCCACCGCCTCGGCGCTCACCATCGGCGTCACCCTGATCACCGCGCTGACCGTGGTCGGCGCCTCGGTGAACAAGGCCGTGGACGAGGCCACCGCGAGCGACCTGAAGGCCGACTACACCGTCGCCATGCAGAACTTCTCGATGCTCTCCCCCGAGGTCGCCACCCAGATCGCCCGCGCCCCCGGCGTCACCGCGATGAGCGTGGTGCGCCACGTCCCGGTGGAGACCGGCGCCGACGGCGACACCGAGTGGCTGACCGGCGTGGACGCGAACACCATCGACCGGCTGGCCACCCTCAAGGTGAAGGAGGGCGCGGCCGACGCGCTCCAGCAGGGCAAGCTGCTGATCACCGCCGGCCGCGCCCAGAGCATCGGCCTCAAGGTCGGCTCCACCCTGGCCGTCACCTACCCGGACGGAACCCAGGGTTCACTGGTGGTCGGCGGCCTGCTGGAGGCCGACTCCGGGCTGACCGGGCTGGTCGCCCCGGACGCCGTAGTCGGCCCGCACGCCTCGGCCGGCACCGGCCTGGACAAGGTGCTGGTCAAGGGCGCCAACGGCGCGGACGCCAAGCTGAAGCAGGCGCTGCGCGATGCCACCGGCGGCAACCCGCTGATCGCGGTCAAGGGCGAGAAGGACGTCAAGGCGGAGAACCGCCAGATGGTCACCGCCGTCCTCACCATCATGTACGGGCTGCTCGGCATGTCCGTGGTGATCGCGGTGCTCGGCGTCGTCAACACCATGGCGATGTCGGTGTTCGAGCGCCGGCGCGAGATCGGCATGCTGCGGGCGATCGGCCTGGACCGCCGCGGCATCGGCCGGATGGTCCGGCTGGAGTCGCTGGTGATCGCCCTGTTCGGCGGTGTGGTCGGCGTCCTGCTGGGCATCGTCACGGCCTGGGCGGGCATCCGCACGCTCACGGACAGCTTCCGGAACATCACCACGGTGATCCCGCCGGTCCAGGTGCTGGTCTTCCTGCTCGCTGCCGCCCTGATCGGCCTGCTCGCCGCCCTCTGGCCGGCCCGCCGGGCCGCCCGGACGGACATCCTGAGCGCCATCAAGAGCGAGTAGCCCCGCACCGGGAGCCGCGAGCGGGGCCGCACCCCGCATCAGCACCCGGAGCCCCGGGTGGTC
>NZ_JBHXTG010000165.1:0-2966 GCF_042677465.1 Kitasatospora sp. NPDC127111 | reverse complement strand
ACTCGGGGCCGCCGTTGAGGGCGGTGAAGCGCCGGGCGTCGGGTTAGTAAAAGCCGGGGAGCACGGGGCCCGCCGCGCCGGGGGCGGCGGCGGCGGGGGGGGGGGGGGCGCGCCCCCCGCCGGCGGGGCCTCACCCCCAGCCGCCCTCGCCGGATGCCTGGGCCTCGGCGAGACGCTCCTGCGCCTCGGCCATGTCCTCGGCGGTGGGAGCGTCGTCCTGGGTGAGCTTGAACCGCCAGTAGCCGCTGAAGTCGATGGACTTCTTGTCCAGCCCCCGGTCGTCGACCAGGTGACGGCGCAGGGCCCGGACGGCGCCCGACTCGCCGGCCAGCCAGGCGAAGGGGCGGCCGGGCGGGAACTCGGCCTTGCGGATGGTGTCCACCAGGACGTCGCTCCGGCCCGCCGGGGCGCCGTCGCGGTACAGCCAGTGGACGGTGACGTCGCCGTGGGTGTCGAACTCCTGGCGTTCGGCGGCGTCGGCGACCTCGATGTAGGCGATCGCGCGGGCTCGCTCGGGCAGGGCCTCGATGAGGGTGCCGATGGCGGGCAGGGCGGTCTCGTCGCCGGCCAGGAGGAGCCAGTCGGCGTCGTCGACGGACGTGACGAGGGGGACCGGCCGGGAGTAGATGGCGGACGGACCCACCATGCCGAGCTGGTCGCCGGGCTGGGCGGCACCGGCCCAGCTGCTCGCCGGGCCGGTGTCGCCGTGCAGGACGAAGTCGATCTCCAGGGACGTGCTGCCGGGCCGCCGGCGGCGGATGGTGAAGCTGCGCATCCAGGGCCGTTCGTTCTCGGGGATCGCGAGGAACGCCTGGTACCAGCTGGTCGCGTCGTCCTCCTGCTCGGGCAGCAGCGGGGTGCGCTGGCCTGCGCGGGGGAAGCACAGCTTCACCTGCTGGTCGGGGGTCTGTCCGACGCCGGGGTCGAGCTGGTCGGCGTCGAAGGTGACCCGGGCCATGTGCGGCGTGATGCGGGTGATGTCGGTGACCTGGATGAATGAGACGGGAAGGTCGGCCATCGAATGCCTTTCCGAACGCTTCCGGATATCTCGTGCGACGCTGGGCCGCCTGATACCCTTACGATGTAAAGAGATGACTCGCAGAGGTTACTTTATGCGGTAAGGAGTTGCAAGGTGGTTGTCTTTGCCGGACAGGGCGACGCCCGTCGCTCGATGGCTCTGCTCTGGCGCGCGACCGGCGCCGGGGACGCCCGCGCCGTCCCCGGGCCCAAGCCCGCGCTCAGCGTCGACGCGATCGTGGCCGCGGGCATCGAGATCGCCGACGCGGATGACATGGGAGCGCTGTCCATGCGGGCCGTCGGGGCCCGGCTCGGGCGGACGGCCATGGCGCTCTACACCTACGTGCCCAGCAAGGCCGAACTCGTCGACCTCATGCACGACCGGGTGCTGGCCGAGTTGCCCGCCGACTACCCGACCGCCGACGGCTGGCGTCCGGCGATCACCGCCTGGGCCGGCGACACCTGGGCCTTCTACCTCCGTCACCCCTGGGTGCTGCAGATCTCGCAGGCCCGGCCGGTGCTCGGGCCCGGCGAGTACCGGCAGTTGGAGACCGTGGTGCGGATCCTTCGCGCCACCGGCCTGGAGCCGACCGCGCTGCGCCGCGTCATCGGCGTGCTGTTCCAGTTCGTCCGGGCCACCGCGCGCGTCGCGGCGGAGGCCCGGCGGGCGGCGCCGGAGACCGGCGTGCCCGACGAGGAGTGGTGGAGCGGCCGGTCCGCCCTGCTGGCGGAGGTGGCGCCGGACTTCGCCGAGCGGTTCCCCGCGCTGGCGGCGCTGGAAGCCGGTGCGGCCGACCGGGCCGGCGAGGGCGGCGAGGACGGCGCGGAGCCGGCCGACGCGGCCGTCCCCTACCTGGAGAACGAGGCGAGGGAAACCTTCTTGGCCGGTCTCACGTTGATTCTTGACGGGATCGACACATCGGTGGCGAAGGAGGCCGGGGGGCGGGCGTCCGTTGAAATCGTGCGTTGACATGTCCTCAAACAGTCAACTATTGTTTGTGGGCCATGCAGTCTGTTTTCGCATGGTGTCGACCGATGATGGGATGCGAATTATCTGACCCTTGTGGCGAGGAGATGATTCAGTGCCGCACGTCAGCAAAGACGATCAGCATGACCGCTTCTTACCCGTCGGCCGGCTGTCGGCCCGTACGACGGTCCGCCGCCGCCCCATCGGCCAGGAGCCGATCCTGACGACCAGAGTCGGGCTGAGAATCCCCGGCTCCCTGACGTACGACCGGTGGGAGAAGGCCGGTTCGCAGATCTTCCAGATCGCCGACTCCTCCGCCTGGTGCCTGGGGGACTGGCTGGTGTACGGCCAGGAACGCTACGCCGACCGCTACCAGACCGGAGTCCAGGCCGCCGGTCTCGACTACCAGACCCTGCGCAACTACGCCTGGGTCGCGCGGAACTTCGAGCTCTGGCGCCGGCGCGAGGCGCTCAGCTTCGGCCACCACGCCGAGGTGGCCTCGCTCCCGCCCGCGGAGGCGGACACCTGGCTCGACCGGGCCGAGCAGCACGGCTGGTCCAGGAACCAGCTCAGGACCCGGCTTCGGGAGAGCCGCGCCGGGTCCCGGGAAGCCCGGCCCGGATGCGCCAGCCTGCCCCGGATCAGCGCCAACCGCGACCGGGTGGAGCGTTGGCGCGAGGCCGCGTCCAAGGTCGACCGGGACTTCGAGGAATGGGTCCGTAACGCCCTCGACCGCGCCGCCGCGCACGAACTCGGCTGCTGAACCCTCCCGCACCCGCACCCTCAGCGGACGGCCCCACCCACATCCGGAGCGACCACACCACCCGTAGCGGCTCCGGACAGTGCGTCCTCGCACGGAGGCACCGGACAGCACCCCCGCTGAGGGAACACCACGCCCCGCTGAGGGCGGACGGGGGGGGGGGCCGGCGGGGGGCGGGGGGCGGGGGCGCGGCGGCGGCGGTGGCGGCGGCGCCGCCGCGAC
>NZ_JBHXTG010000164.1:0-3190 GCF_042677465.1 Kitasatospora sp. NPDC127111 | reverse complement strand
GGGCCCGGCGGCGGGCCGCGCGGGACCGCCCGCCGTGGCGCCCGGGGCCGACGGGCCGCCGGAGGTGACGGGCCTGCCGCCGGCCGGAGCCGGGCGGCCGGTCTGCGCGGACGCGGCCTCGGCCGCCGAGGGGCCGGACGCCACGCCCCGCGAGCCCTCGACGCGGATTTCCGGTCCCCCGGTGGGCGTCCGGCCGGCGCTCGCGGCGCCGCCCGCGGGCGCGCCGGTCCCGGGACCGCCCGCCGTCGCGGTACCGGAGGCGGGGCCGGCCACCGTCCGCACAGCCGGCCCCGCGTGCCCGCCGGACGACGCGCCCTCGGCCGCCCGACCACCGCCGGCCTGCGGCGCGGAGGCGCGCCCGGCCGCCCCGCCAGTACCGCCAGTACCGCCCTGCACGCGGCCGGAGCCCGCGGACGTGGCCGCGCCGGCCGTGCCCTGCCGGCCGGCCGCCGATCCGCCGGTGCCCGCACCCCGGGTCGTCGTCCCCGCAGCGCCGTGTCCGCCGGCCCGGCCGGTGTCGGCGGTGGCCGGCCCGAAGCCCGGCAGGACGGCAGCGGTCCGCCCGGACGTACCGTCCGGCGGAGCGCCGGCGTGGTCGCGTCCGGGGCCGCCGGAGGTCCGGGGGCGGTCGCCGGTGACCGTGGCCGCCGGGCCGGACGCACCGCGGCCGCCCGCACCACCGGCACCGCCCGGTCCGGACCCGCCCGCCACCGGCACCGGGGCGTCGGTCCTCCCGGACCGCCCGCCGTCCGGCAGGTCGAGCACCGGCTCGTCCGGCAGGTCGACGTGGACCGGGTCCACCTCGACCTTCTCGCCCTTGCCGCCGAACCGCCGCCGGCCGCCGCCGCCCAGCGCGCCCACGGCACCCGCGGCGACGGACGCCCCGAGGAGTTCCTCGCCGCCGAAGGCGCCCAGCATGATCCCGGCGGTGGTCACCCCGGTGGCCGCGCCGAACACGCCCTTGCCGATCAGCGAGTTCGCGAACCGGGGCACGACGACTCCGCCGATGCCGAAGAAGACCCCGCCGACGGCGCCGCCGATCGCCCCGGAGATCGCGGCGGAGACGGTGTTGTCGACGCTCCACCGCGTCCGGTCGCCCTTGAGGATCTGGATGGTCTGCACGGCGGCGTCCAGGCCCAGGTTGAGCGCCACACCCGCGGCGACCGAGATCAGCAGGCGCCGCAGGATCATCTTGACCGCCGCCCGCGCCGAAGTGATCGCGGCCGGGAGCACCTCGGGCGCGAAGAACGCCCAGTGCGCGATCTGCCCGGCCAGCAGCACGAGTTGGCCGAGGATCATGTACTTCGAGTACTCGATCTGCACCCCGGTATGCCGGCCGAGCTTGCCCAGCTGCTTCGAGGACTCCGCCATCTCCGGGAGGGCGGCCTCCAGTTGGGTCACGAACGCCCGGAACTCCTCGGCCACCTGCCCGCCGACGCTCTCCAGGACGCCGTTGGCCGACGACCCCATCCCCTCGCTGATGCCCCGCAGTTCCTGCGCCGCGTCGTCCCAGGCCGAGCCCAGCTTCCGCAGCCTGTCCTCGTCACCCTTGGGCCAGGACTGGCCGACGGCCAGCTTGGCGACCCAGGCGAGGGCGGGGGGCATCTCGACGCTCATTCGGCACCGTGTTCTTCGTCGGGTTCTTCGTCGGGTTCTTCGTCGGCGGTCACGGGGAGGCGGGGGCGGGCCGGCCCCCGCGCGGCATGAGGGCACGCGCGGGGGCCGGGCGGCGAGGGTCAGCGACGGCCGGCGTGGGGCCCGCCCGGGCGCGGCCCGTGCCCGGCGTCGCCGACGCCGGGCACGTCGCCCGGGACGGCGGAGGTCAGGATCCGCAGGGCTTCGACGTTCTGCTCCTCGGTCCGCCGGAAGCCCTTGGCCATCGTCGCGATGCCGTCGACGGTGCTGTCCAGCACCTCCGCGGTGCCGCCGACGGCCTCCGTCAGCTGTTCCTTCGGCGAGAGGTACTGGTCCCGGAACTCCCGGCCGGTGTAGTCGTCGCCCCAGCACTCGCCCAGCTCGCCGAGCCGGGCCTCCAGCCGGGTGCCGACCGACCTGATCAGCCCGGCCAACTCCTGTACCTGCGGCGTGGCGGCCGCCAGCCGTTCGGTGTCGACGGAGAAGACGTGGTCAGCCACGGTCCGCCCCCTCGAAGCCGTGCTCGACGTACTCCCTGACGGTGTCCGGCAGGGCCGGCTCCTCGGGCAGCAGCGCCGTGGGGTCGACCCGGCCCTGGAGCAGGTCGCCCAGGGTGACGCCGGGCGGCAACCCGTCCGACACCACCCCGGCCACCGCCTCCAGCGCCTCCTCCCGGGCCCGCGCGGCGGTGGTGACCAGCAGGTCGGCCAGCTCCCTGGGCGCCATCCGGCGGTACGCGCCGTTGGGGAACTCGACCGCGGTGAGCTCGCCCTGGGCCCCGACGGTGACCTTGACCGCCTGCCGGGGATCGGTCGCGGTCGCCGTCGTGGCGGCGATCCGGCGCCGGGTCTCGGCGGCCTCCTCCCGCTGGCGGGCGTACAGCGCCAGCAGGTCCTCGATCTCCTGGTCGTAGGGGCTGGACACGCGTGTTCCTCTCGTCGTCGGGTCGGGCGGGTCAGTGAGCGGTGCCGGAGGCGGAACGGTCCGGAACGGCGCCCCAGGTGCTCTCGTCCTGGACCAGCAGGTGGGCCACCCCGGTCCGCTCGGCGGCCTCGCCGGCCTGGTCCGCGTCGGCCGGCGCCGCCACCTCCGCCGGCTCGGCGGGCTCCGGCAGGCCGTCGCCGCAGCCCGTCACCGGCGCGAGGGTGACACCCGTCCCCCCGCCCGGGCCGCCGGTCGCACTGGAGGCCGACCGGTCCGGCTGCCAGGTCGACCAGGGCTCGGACGCCTCGGTGGTTCCCCCGTCGGCCTCGCCGGCGGACCGGCCGTCCCGGCCCGGTGCCGCCGCCCAGAGCAGCGGGACGAAGGCGCCCGCGCCGCGCTCCCAGAGGGCGGTGTCCTCCTCCACGCCGTCCGCCGCGGGCCGGGGCAGTACCGCCGTCCGGTCCTCGGCGAGGCCCGCCCCGCCCTGCGCCCCGGCGGGCGGGGCGGCGGCGTCGGCGGTGCCGGGTCCGGTGGCCGCGGCGGCGGGTCCGGTGGCCGCGGCGGCGGGTCCGGTGGCTCCGGTGGCCGCGGCGGCGGCCTCCTCCGCGCCACCCCGCGCGCCCGTCCGCGG
>NZ_JBHXTG010000163.1:0-3313 GCF_042677465.1 Kitasatospora sp. NPDC127111 | reverse complement strand
CCCCTGGCCGGGCGGAGGCCGGGAATTCCGAGGGGCGCGGCAGGCGGCGCCCCGTGACGTCCTACTCCTCCGGCTCCCAGGCGCGGAGCAGGTCGAACAGCCCCGCGTCCCCGTCGATCCGCACGGAGTCCGCCTGGAGGCGGTCGTAGAGGAAGAGCACCAGTTCACCGGCGGTGGCGTGGGCGGAGACACCGGGTGCGTCCGCGCCCTCGGCGGGCAGCCGGGCGGTCCGCGCGCCGTCGCCGTCGACCGTGAGGCGCCAGGAGCGGCCCTCGGCGGCGTGGAAGTCGAAGGTGGTGGGCTCGTGCGGCCACGCACTGGGCGTCGCGACGCAGGTGAACAGGAACTCCTCGAGACCGTCGAGGGCCACCCCGGCCGGCAGCGGCTGCGGGGCGCCCGCGGCGAGCTGGGCGTCGTAGGTGTGCACGGCGGTCTCCTGGACCCGGTGCCGGGCGACCCCGCCGGCGGTCCGCGGCGTCTGCAGGCCGCTCCACCACGCCCAGCAGCCGGCGTCCGGGCCCGCCTCCCGCAGCGCGCCGAGCAGCAGGTTCGTCGACTCGTCCAGCCAGGCCACCAGGGCCTCGCGCTCCTGCGGCACGGTCAAGGCGGCCCGCTCGGCCACGGCCTCGGCCGGAGGAGCGTCGGCGGGCCCCGCACCGACGATGGCCGCCCAGAACCGGTCGCCCCCGCCCAGGTGCTGCGCCAGGTCGATCAGCGTCCACTCGGGGCAGGTCGGCACCTTCGCGTCGAGGCCGGGCGCGGCGGCGACCGTCGCCCGGAACGCGGTCGACCGCTCGTCGATCAGCCGCAGGAGGTCGGAGAATTCGAGATCGTTTTGCACACCAGGTGTCTATCACCGTGCCCCTGCCGCCGGAAAGCGGTTTTCACGGCCGCCGCGGCGGCGACGCGGCACGGCGCGCGGGGGCGGACGGCCGCACGCCGTCCGCCCCCTGTCACGGCGTCAGCGGGTCACAGCACCAGCCGCGCACCGGCGCCGTGGGAGCTGACCGTGGCGCCGTCCCCGCCCGGGCGGACGAGGTGGGCGCGGCCGGCGCCCCGCACCAGGCCGGTCCCGTCCGCCACGGACAGCGCGGTGTTCTCGTCCAACGCGATCCCGTACGGCACCCGGCCGTCGGTGACGGCCTCGACCAGCCGCGCCAGGGTGCCCCACTGGGCGGCGTGCACGTCGACGGCCGGGGCCAGCAGGCCCAGGCCCGGGCGGACCTCGATCTCCGCCAGGTCCTCGGCCGTCTCCTCGGGGCAGACCGGCACGCCGCCCGACAGCCAGCCGCCGACCACCGCCCGCCGTGCGGCGATCGCCGCGCCGGCCGAGAACCCGGCGTACGGGAGCGGACGGCCGGCCTGCCGGCGCTCGGCCAGTGCGGCACCGAGCGGGCCGGCCAGCGCGGCCTGGTACGCGGGCGTCAGCCCGCCGCCGACGAAGACGGCGTCGGCCCCGTCGAGCGCGGCCGGGTCGAACGCCTCGCCGATGGTCACCGGTACGGCGCGCGGACGGCACGGCGCGGCCGCCCCGAGGGCCGCCGTCCAGCGCTCGAACTGCTCGGGGACGTCGCCCTCGTCGAGCAGCAGGCAGGCGACCACCGGATCGGGGCCCGCCTCGGCCAGGAACGGCCCGTACAGCTCACCGGCCAGCCGCTCGTCCCGCCCGCCGCCGACCAGATGGATCGTCACTTCTCGTCTCCCCGTTCGCTGCGACTTCACGAAGTCTCGGTGGTTCGCCCGCTACTGGACGAAGGTCCCAGCAGGGTAGACGCCGCACGCCCGCCCGTCCCCGGGGGGTGGCCACGGAGGTGGCGGCGCGGACGGGCGGGCGGCCGGTCAGCGGTCTCCGGAGGCCTCCCGCTGCCGGGTGTCGAGGGCGGCCAGGGCCGCGGTGAGCTTGATGCGGTCGGTGTGGTCGGCGGGGTCCAGGCCGGTGAGGGTGGCGATGCGCCGGATGCGGTAGTCGACCGTGTTCGGATGGACGTGGTGCCGGGCCGCGACGTGGCGCCGGTTCAGGTTGCTCTCCAGGTAGAGCCGCAGGGTCGGCAGCAGGTGGGGCCTGTCCGCCAGCGGCGCCAGCAGGGCGGCGAGGTGGTCGCGGGCCGCGCCGGGGCGGGTGAGCTGGTGCTCGATCAGCAGGTCGTCGAGGTGGTAGGCGCCCGGTGGCCGCCGGAAGACGACGGCGGTGTCCCGGACCTCGGTCGCGAGGCGGGCGGCGTCCGGCACCTGGTCGGGCGCGCAGACGGCGGCGCCCGCGACCAGCGGGACCCCCGCGGCCCGGCTGAGGTCCGTCATCGCGTCGGCCAGCCAGGTCCGGTGGGCGGGGTCCGCGGCGTCGGAGCGGGGCAGCAGGGCGAGGCCCTCGTCGGCGGTCAGCTGGGCGAGGACGGGCCGGCCGATCCGCCGGTCGAGTTCGGCGCGGATCCGCCGGACCTTCCGGCGGGCGGCAACGGCGGTGTCGACGTCCTCGCGCAGCTCGTCGCGGTGGGTTCCGACGGCCAGCGCCAGGACCAGGTAGGCGGGCGGCAGGGTGGTGCCGGTGTGGCGCGCCGCGGTGTGGATGTCGGTGCCGGTCAGCAGCGCCGACAGCATCGTCTGCCGGGCGGCCCCGCTCTCCCCGACCTGCGCCTGCCGTTCCTCAAGGTAGCCCGCGGTGACCTCGGCGACGGTGACGCGCAGGCCGGTCAGCAGGGTGCGGTAGGCGACGTCCACCTGGTCCGGGGGCAACGCGGCGCGCAGGACGTCGACGCACACCTGGGCGCCGAGGTAGTAGGCGTCGACGACGGCCTCGATCGGCACCCCCTCCTCGGCCCGGCGGGCGGCCGAGGCGCGTTGGAAGGCCCGCCACTCCGGTTCCAGCGGCCGGCCGGTCCGCAGCGACTGGGCGATGCCGCGGATGCTCTGTTCGGTGACCCGGCTGACGTCGTGCTGCAACTGCTCGGGCGGCAGCCGCCGGTAGACGGGCTGCTCCGCCATCAGCCGCGCGGTGATGTCCGCCTTCAGCCGTGGCAGGTCGGCCAGCAGGCGCTGCGCCATGGCCCGCCCGGACACCGGGTCGTGCGTGCTATCAGCCGTCACAACGTCGCCCTCCGAGGGTGCGGCACCCGCCCCCGCCCAGGGGCCCGGCAGGGGGCCAGCATAGGCGCGCCGCTGACCTCCGGTCCTGGGGAACCGCGGCGCGGGCCGGGTGAAGACACCGGCCGCGGCCGCCGGTGCCACCCGGGCGGCCCGGAGTTGTGACCGGGGGGCAAACCCGGCCGCGGGGGGCGGGGGCGCCGCCCCCGGGCGCCCGCGCGGGGTGGCGCCCCAC
>NZ_JBHXTG010000162.1:0-3348 GCF_042677465.1 Kitasatospora sp. NPDC127111 | reverse complement strand
GCCGCCAAGGTCGTCTCGCGCACCCCGCGCGTCTCCACCGGCCGCCCCGAGCTGACCGAGGCCGCCATCGTGGTCTCCGGCGGCCGCGGCGTCGGTGCCGCCGAGGGCTTCGGCGTGGTCGAGGAGCTGGCCGACGCGCTCGGCGCGGCCGTCGGCGCCTCGCGTGCCGCCGTCGACGCCGGCTGGTACCCGCACACCAACCAGGTCGGCCAGACCGGCAAGCAGGTCTCCCCGCAGCTCTACATCGCGGCGGGCATCTCCGGCGCGATCCAGCACCGGGCCGGCATGCAGACCTCGAAGACCATCGTGGCCGTCAACAAGGACGCCGAGGCCCCGATCTTCGAGCTGGTCGACTACGGCGTGGTCGGCGACCTGTTCGCCGTGCTGCCGCAGCTCACCGCCGAGGTGAAGGCCCGCAAGGGCTGATCCACCGCGACCGGCAGACGCCAGGGCGCGTCCGGGACCTCCCGGGCGCGCCCTGGCGCGTTTCCCCGGGCTCCGGAGCAGGGCCGTCGGAAGGCTCCGGGACGGCCGGACGCGCGCCCCGTAGAGTCGGGCCGACCACCGGTGACGACACGACGGCCGACCGCGAGCAAGGGGCGAGGACAGCGGAATGACACTCCTGACGGCACTTCAGGGCGACCACGGCGACAGCGGCGACGCGCTGCGGATCGACGGCCGCGCACTCTCCCGCGAGCGGCTGCTCGGTGCGGCGACCGCGGTCGCCGACCGGGTGGCCGGCGCCCCCGCGCTGGCGGTGCTCGCCCGGCCCACCGCCGAGACCGTCGCCGCCGTGGTCGGCGGGCTGCTGGCCGGCGTACCCGTGGTGCCGCTGCCGCCCGACTCCGGCCCCAAGGAGCGCGCGCACATCCTGCGCGACTCCGGCGCCGCCCTGCTCGCGCACGCCGCCGGGGACGCGCTGCCGGAGGACACCGGGGTCGCCGGACTGCCCGTCGACCTGGCGGAGCGTTCCGCCACCACGTACGCCGAGCCCTTCCCGGACGCCGCCGCGTTCGTGCTCTACACCTCCGGCACCACCGGCGCGCCCAAGGGCGCGGTGATCCGCCGCTCGGCCGTCGCCGCCGACCTGGACGCGCTGGCCGAGGCCTGGGCCTGGACCGCCGACGACACCCTGGTCCACGGACTGCCGCTGTTCCACGTGCACGGCCTGGTGCTCGGCGTGCTCGGCGCGCTGCGCACCGGCAGCCGGCTGGTGCACACCGGGCGGCCCACCCCGGCCGGCTACGCGGCCGCCGGCGGCAGCCTGTACTTCGGCGTGCCGACCGTCTGGTCCCGGCTGGCCGCCGACCCGCAGGCCGCCGGGCGGCTGGCGTCGGCCCGGCTGCTGGTCTCCGGCAGCGCCCCGCTGCCGGTGCCGGTCTTCGCGAAGCTGGCCGAGCTGACCGGCCACGCCCCGATCGAGCGGTACGGCATGACCGAGTCGCTGATCACCGTCTCCACCCGGGCGGACGGCGAGCGCCGCCCCGGCAGCGTCGGACTGCCGCTGGCCGGCGTGCGGACCAGGCTGGTCGGCGAGGACGGCGAGCCGGTCCCGTCCGACGGCGAGAGCGTCGGCGAGCTGCAGGTCGCCGGACCGACCCTGTTCGCCGGCTACCTCAACCGGCCGGACGCCGACGCCGAGTCCTGGACGGCGGACGGGTGGTTCCGCACCGGGGACGTCGCGGTGATCGGCGAGGACGGCTTCCACCGGATCGTCGGCCGCGCCTCGGTCGACCTGATCAAGAGCGGCGGGTACCGGATCGGCGCCGGCGAGGTGGAGGCCGCCCTGCGCGACCACCCGGCGGTCGCGGACGCCGCCGTGGTGGGCGTGCCCGACGAGGACCTCGGCCAGGCGGTGGTCGCCTACGTCATCCCGGACGGGGCGGTGACGGGGGACCAGCTGACGGCCTTCGTGGCGGAGCGGCTCTCGGTGCACAAGCGCCCCCGGAAGGTGGTGCTGGTGCCCGAACTGCCCAGGAACGCCATGGGAAAGGTGCTGAAGAAGCAGCTGCTGGCGGAGTCGGCGCACGGGTGACGGGAGGTCATCCGAGCGGTCGTCCGATGACGGCCGCTCACCTGACCGCCCGTCGCCCCGCTCACCATCCGTGAACCCTTCCTTTGGCGCACTCCACTGCGCGCCGTGCGCGGACGCGTGCCTACCGTGACACGCAGGCAGAACCGCATATCCGGACATATCTGGACGACATGTCGCGGCTTCCGGTCGCAGGATCACCGGGAGCCGCGGCTTGTCCGCCGGAGGCCGGAGCAGCTCCGCCGTTTCCGCTCAGCACAGCAGTAGAGCCAGCAAAGGAAGACAGCAGGATGACGACCGTCAACACCGGCGCACCGGGTGCCGCCGACGACCCGACCGGGCAGCACGCCACCACCACCGACGCGCGGCCGCGTGCCGCCCGTCCGTCCCGCGCGGCGCGGGTCCGCCGCGGGATAGCCGCGGTGGCCGTGATCGCGGCCGGAGCCGGCGTGATCGGCCTCGGCACCGGCGTGGGCAGCGCGGCCGCCGAGCCCGCGCCCGCCCACGCCGGGTGGGACGGCTCGCGGTACTGGTTCAAGAACAGCCAGGGCCAGTGGCGCTGGACCACGCACTACGACGTCTACAAGGCCAGGACCGGGGGTGGTTCCTCCTCCGGCTCCTCGTCCGGGTCCTCGTCGTCGTCCGGCGGGATCAAGCAGGGGTGGGACGGCTCGCGCTACTGGTTCAAGAACAGCAAGGGCGAGTGGCGCTGGACCACGCACTACGACGTCTACCTGGACCGGACCGGGGGCGGATCCTCGTCCGGCTCCTCCTCCGGCTCCTCGTCCGGGTCCTCGTCGTCGTCGGCGGACTCCGCCGCGCCCGCGGCCGACGGGGACGTCGAGACGGCGGTGCAGTTCGCGCTCGCCCAGCTCGGCAAGCCGTTCCGGACGGCCGGCAACGGGCCGGACGGTTACGACTGCTCCGGCCTGGTCCAGCAGGCCTTCCGGCGCGGCGGGATCGACCTGCCGCGGGTGGCCAACGACCAGTACGCGGCGACCACGCCGGTCAGGGCGAGCCAGCTCCGGCGCGGCGACCTGCTCTTCTGGTCGCCCGACGGCACCGCGCGGGGCATCCAGCACGTGGCGATCTACCTGGGCAACAACCAGTACGTGGAGGCCGCCCGGCCGGGCACCAACATCCGCATCTCGGGCATCAGCAGCGGCTACTACCCCGACTTCATGGGCCGCCCCTGAGGTCTGCCGCGACCGCCGCGGCCGGCACGCCCGCCGTGACCGCCGTGACCGCCGCGACCCGCACGAGGGCGATCGACACGGCTTCCGGGCCGGCCGGGAGGCAGCTCCTCCCGGCCGGCC
>NZ_JBHXTG010000161.1:0-3561 GCF_042677465.1 Kitasatospora sp. NPDC127111 | reverse complement strand
GATCCCCACGGATCGGGCACCCGCCCCTCGCACGCGCCCGCGTGAGCCTCCTGGTGGCGGATCAGACCCGGACCAGCGGAGTGTCCACGAGGTGCTCGGCGAGGAACCACGCGTGCGACTCACCGGTGCGGACGACCTGGGAGACCAGCAGGTCGTTGGTGCCGTCGTCGCCCAGCTCGGCGGCCCGTGCCGCGGTGGCGTGGGCCTTGACGAGGACGGCCTCGTGCGCCTCCAGGAGCCGGGACAGCATCGCCGGCACCGACTCGCTGCCGTCCGGCGGGCGCGGGATCGAGGTCAGCTCGGCGGCGTGGCGCGGATCGCCGACGGCGACCCCGCCCAGGGTCTGGACCCGCTCGGCGAGCGCGTCGACCAGGGCGAGCTGCTCGTCCGCGTGCTTGTCGAGCAGCAGGTGGAGCTGGTAGAAGGTGGCGCCGCTGACCGTCCAGTGCGCCTTCTTGTACAGCGAGTGGAGGATCTGGGTGTCCGCCAGGACCCGGTTCAGCTCCTGGCAGGAGTACATCCGGGCGTCGTAGGAGAGGCCGATCGGGAACAGCTTCACGGTGCCGAACCGCTGCGCCTCCTCGCCCTTCTGATGAAGCAGGGGCTGGCTGCCGACGTGGGCCGGCTCGGCGGACTGCGAGCTCCGTGGGGTCTGTGAGGTCTGTGGGGTCTGCGGGGTCTGTGACGTCATGACGGGTCTCACGCTTTCTTGAACGTTTCCTCGAACGCCGAGGAACGGACGGGAACGCGACGGGCCGGCCCCCGGGACGGGGATCGCCGTCCGGGCGGGCCGGCCCGCCGTCGCGGGAGCGGCGGGGGCCGCTCCCGCGGGCTGTGCGGTGGTCAGGCGGAGCTCGACGGCGGGACGGCGCTCGACGGTGTGCCCGACGGTGTGCCCGACGGCGAGGCGTCGCGCGGAGGCGCGGACCGGTGCAGCACCAGCCTGGTGGCCAGGCCGCTGCCGACCCCGGCCACCACGGCGACCGCGAGCCACCAGAGCGGGTAGGGCGTCAGCCCCAGGCCGGCGTCGGCCGACCAGGCGCCCGGACCGGTGGCCGCGAGCGCCGCCGCCGTGGTGATGAGGAACAGCGGGTACTCGTAGCCGTCGTTCTGGACCCAGAGTCCGTGCCGCCACTTGACGGTGGTGGCCACCGTCATGACGCCGATGGCGCCGGTCGCCGCGAGCGGGGTCAGCAGGCCGGCGGCGAGCAGCAGACCGGAGCCGATCTGTCCGGCGCCCGCGGCGAGGGCGGTGAGCGATCCGCCGCGGAAGCCGTCCTCGCGGAACTCGCGGGTGCCTCCCTCCAGGCCCTTCCCCCCGAGGTGGAAGCTGATCTTCTGCACGCCGTGGCCGGCGATCAGCAGGCCGGTGACCAGGCGCAGGATCAGCAGACCGAGGTTCATCGCGTCCCCCCTGACCACGGCCCGCCCGGCCGCCGGGGGGCCGACGGCGCGGCGCTCCGCGGCGCGGCGCTCGACTCCGGGGTGCTCGGCTGCGGGGCCACCGGTCAGCCCGCGGCGTGCGCGCCGATGACGGCCTGCGCGTAGACGACCCCGAGGCCGTAGGCGCCGGCGTGCTCCTTGACGACCTCCATGACGGCGCCGTACGACTCCTGGCGGGCCCAGTCGCGCTGGAGCTCCAGCAGCACCTGGATCCAGGTGACCGGGACGGCGCCCGCGGCGATCATGCGCTGCAGGGCGTGCTCGTGGGCCTTGGGGCTCACCCCGCCGGAGGCGTCCGCGACCACGTAGACCTCGTAGCCCTGTCCGAGCGCCGACAGCGCCGGCAGGACGAGGCAGACCTCGGTCCAGAGGCCCGAGAGGATGATCTTGGTTCGCCCGGTGGCCTTGACGGCCTCCACGACGGCGGAGTCCTCCCAGGCGTTCATCGTGGTGCGGTCGAGGACCTCCTGCTTCGGGAAGACCTCGACGAGCTGGGGCAGGATCGGTCCGGAGAAGGACTCGGCCGCGACGGTGGTGAGGACGACCGGCACGTCGAACACCTTGGCCGCCTTGGCCAGCCCGACGGTGCTGTTGATGATCGCGGTCCGGTCGCCGCTGCCGACGCCGAAGAACATCTGCGGCTGGTGGTCGACGAACAGCATGACCGCGTTGTCCGGGGTGAGCAGGTCCGGACTCGGCGCGGCGACGACCTCGGCGAAGTCAACCATGACTGGGGCCCTTCTGGGAGCAGGGAGCGCCGGCCGTCCCGCCCGTGGCGGGCGACGGTGTGCGGGGACGGGCCGCGGCGATTCGGCAGGTGGACGGCGATGCCGCCGCGGGCCCTGGACGGGCCGCCCGCCGGCGGATCCGGGTCACGGCCCGGCATCGCTGCGCTCACGCTAGTCGCGGTCCGCGGCGCGGTCTTGCCTCGTCGCGCCCTGCCGTGTTCCCCGGCTGCACGCCGCCGGGGAAGGGCGCCGGGGACGGCCCACCTGGTGCGAACATCGGTGGAGGGTGATCCGGTGACGGTCCGCCAGGAGGGCGGCCGGGGCCGTCCCGGGCGTTCGCTTGAACCGCCTGTAGTTGAATGCTAAATTAAATCCATGATCGGCGCGCGGATCAGCGCCCGCCCCGAGGAGGACCGATGACGACCAGCGTGACGGACAACCCCGAGCAGTCGCGGTACGAGATCACCGACGACGGCGAGCTCGCCGGTTTCGCCGAGTACCACCGGTACGAGGGCGAGATCGCCTTCATCCACACCGAGGTCGACCCCCGGTTCGGCGGTCGCGGCCTCGCCGGGACGCTGGCCCGCGCCGCGCTGGACGACGCCCGCGAGCAGGGCCTGGCCGTGCTCCCGTACTGCCCGTTCATCCGGGGGTGGCTGACCAAGCACCCGGACTACACCGATCTGGTGCCCGAGGCCCAGCGCGCCCGGTTCGGCCTGTGAGCGCCGTCGCGGCGGGGGAGTCGCCCGAACCCGCCACCGCCACGGCCGAGTTCGTCCGGGCGGCGGCCGCCGTCGCCACCAGCACCGGCGACGACTACCGGATCGACATCCACTCCGGCCGGCACAGGCTCTCCGCCGACGAGCCGGAGTCCGCCGGCGGGGCCGACACCGCCACCACCCCCGTCGGCCTGCTCCTCTCCGCGCTCGGCTCCTGCACCGCGATCACCCTGCGGATGTACGCGCAGCGCAAGGACTGGCCGCTGAAGACCGTCCGGGTGCACCTCGGCTACGAGAAGGGCCCCGAGAAGGCGGTCCGCATCACCCGCCGCATCGACCTGGTCGGCGACCTCGACGACGCCCAGCGCGCCCGGCTGCTCGACATCGCCGAACGGACCCCCGTCACCCGCGCGGTCTCCGCCGGAACGCCCATCGTCCCGGCCGCCCCGACCTCAGGAAGCAGGGCCACCCATGGCTGAGTCCGACCTCCGCACCCTCGCCCCGATCGCCCCCGCCGGCCCCGTCCGGGAACTCCTGGCACCGCGCGAGACCGCGCTCGGCGGCAGCACCGTCGTCCGCCGCCTGTTGCCGAACCTGGGGCGTCGGATGGTGGGGGCGTGGTGCTTCGTGGACCACTACGGTCCGGACGACATCGCGGACGAGCCGGGCAT
>NZ_JBHXTG010000160.1:0-3695 GCF_042677465.1 Kitasatospora sp. NPDC127111 | reverse complement strand
CACGTGGACCGGGGCCGGACCGGTCGTGCCCTCGGCACGTACCCGCCGCGGTTTCCCCGCACCCGTCGAGGCCGCGGTCTCAGGTGCCGTTGCCAGCCGTGCCAGCCGGGTCGGCGGGTGGCGCGGGCCGGGGCGGGTCGGGCAGCAGGCGCAGTCGGGTGCAGGGGACGGTGACGTAGAGGCCGGCCGGGGTGACGACGCGGCAGCGGTCCCCGGTCTGGACGAGGAGGGCGACGGCGGTCCCGGTGGGGATGACGCCGTCGGGTGCGTCCTCGGGTGCGCTCGGGTCGTACCAGAAGGGCTGGTCGGCGGTGAGCGCGTGGGTGAAGCGGTTCGGTGGGGGTCGTACGACGTTGTCCCGGGGGACGACGGACTGGCTGTCGAGGACCGAGGCTTCGGGACGCCGGACGACGTAGCGCTCGTCCTCGGGGTGGGATCGGTCGTGGTCCGCCATGGCGGGTGGTGCCTCAGGCGACCCGGAGACTGTCCGGGGGCAGGATGTCGGGAACGGTGGGGAGCATGACGCCGATGTCGATCGGGGCGTTGCGGGCCCGCAGGGCGCCGCTCTCGAGCAGTTCGAGGTGGTCGGGCAGCCGGTAGGGGTCGGCGGCGGCCAGGTCGACCACGTAGCCGAGGTCCTGGAGGCTGGCCACGGTCAGCCGGCTCAGCGGGTTGCCGGCCCGGCCCACGAAGCCGGTCATGAGTTCGTTGTCGAAGACGCTCTCACGCCAGTGGCCGTCGGCGGTACCCGGGCCGCCGGTGTTCTCGACGGGGACGGGCCTGTTCGCGGTGCGACCCGTGAGGGCGGCGTATTCGGTCTCGGCGTTCTGGCCGACGAAGGTGGGGTTGGGGGTGCCGGCACCTCGCAGGAGGCGCTTGTCCGTCCAGACGGTGCCGATGCCGAGGGCGTGTCCCATCTCGTGGGTGATCACGTCGACGAGCGTGCCGGTGGCCTCCATGGCCGCGAGGTCGGCCGTGTCGAAGGACATCACGGCGGTGACCGGGAGGAACGCCGACGGTCCGATGCCGGGGCGCAGGCGTGTCGGTCCGCATTCGCCCAAGGTGTGGCCGGGGCCGTCGATGGACTTGCCCTCGGCCTCGACGAGGAGGTCGTCGACGATCCGGTCGCCGATGGCGACGTCGGGCAGGTCGCCGACGATGACGTGGGCCCAGCGCTCGGCCGCGGTCTTGAACGCGTCCTTCTGGGTGTCGGTCAGCCCGCCGCGGAACTCGACTTCGATGGTGAAGGGGGATTCGGTGTCGGCGAGGCGCTTGGCGGCCTCGGCGTCGGCGCGCGCGATGTGGGTTTCGTAGGCGCTCATGGTTTCCCATCCCTTCGTGGGAAAACCGCATCACGGTGTGGAGGGGAGCGTGTGCGGAGAGTATCGGGAGGCTCGGTGCCCGGCGCCGCGTCCTTCCGATCCTTCCGGATGTCGGGTGGGGAAGGACTGACGGCCCGTGGGGCGGTGGGCGCGGGAGGCGGTGGCGCGCGTGTGGCCGGCGGTCCGCCCGCTTGCTTTCTTCGATTCTGTCTCCCGGTCCCGTCGGTCCGGAATCCCCCGTACTACCCCTGTTCGTTGAGTGTCGCGGGCGATGCGTGCGGTGACGGCGGGGCGTCGCACACGTGGGCGCGCGGAGCCGGGTGGCCGAGGCGGGTGATGACGGTGGGTCACGGATCGGGCCGCGAGGCCGGCGCCCGGGCCGCAGTCGCCCGGGACCGGTGCGAGGCGCGGGCCGCTATGGTGACGCTGCGTAGCGCGACGTTCAAGCCGGGCCGGCGGTGGGCCGCCCGGCGGGCCGAACGGGGCCGGGTCGGGCCGGGAGGGTCGGCGGGTCCGGCAAGATCCGGACGGCGGACCGGCCGCCTCGGCGAGCCCCCCGCGAGCCGCTCCGGCGACCGCCCGGGTACGCCCGGGTACGGCCGGGGGTCGTCTTCTGGTTACGATCGGTGAGCACGGGGCAAGGAAGCGCCGGGCCGGCCGGGCCGGCGACCGGACAGGGAACTGGTGGGAGACAACAGATGGCACACGCACGGGCCGGTCAGCTTGCGCAGCCGGACGACCTGGTGGACGTGGCGCGGCTGGTGACGGCGTACTACGCGCTGCACCCGGACCCGGAGGAGCCGGGCCAGCGCGTGGCCTTCGGCACCTCGGGCCACCGCGGCTCCTCGCTCGACGCGGCGTTCAACGACGACCACATCGCGGCCACCACCCAGGCGATCTGCGAGTACCGGGCCGCCCAGGGCATCACCGGCCCGCTGTTCCTCGGCGCGGACACCCACGCGCTCTCCGAGCCGGCCAAGGTGACCGCCGTCGAGGTGCTGGCGGCCAACGGCGTCACCGTGCTGCTGGACAGCGCCGACGGTTACACGCCCACCCCGGCCGTCTCGCACGCGATCCTGGCGCACAACCGCCGCAACCCGCAGGCGCTCGCCGACGGCATCGTGGTCACGCCCTCGCACAACCCGCCGCGCGACGGCGGCTTCAAGTACAACCCGCCGAGCGGCGGCCCGGCCGGCTCCGACGCCACCGGCTGGATCCAGGACCGGGCCAACGCCCTGATCCGGGACGGCCTGCGCGGCGTCAAGCGGGTGCCGTACGCCCGCGCCCTGACCGCGGCGACCACCGGCCGGCACGACTTCGTCACCGCCTACACCGAGGACCTCGTCTCCGTCCTGGACCTGGACGCCGTCCGGGCGGCCGGCCTGCGGATCGGCGCGGACCCGCTGGGCGGGGCGTCCGTCGCCTACTGGGGCCGGATCGCCGAGACCCACCGGCTCGACCTGACCGTCGTCAACCCGGTCACCGACCCGACCTGGCGCTTCATGACGCTGGACTGGGACGGCAAGATCCGGATGGACTGCTCCTCGCCCGCCGCCATGGCCTCGCTGATCGGCCGCCGCGCCGAGTACGCGATCGCCACCGGCAACGACGCCGACGCCGACCGGCACGGCATCGTCACTCCGGACGGCCTGATGAACCCGAACCACTACCTCGCGGTGGCCGTCGACTACCTCTACCGTCACCGGGCCGACTGGCCCTCCGACGCGGCGGTGGGCAAGACCCTGGTCTCCTCCTCGATGCTGGACCGCGTCGCGGCCGACCTCGGGCGCGAGCTGACCGAGGTGCCGGTGGGCTTCAAGTGGTTCGTCGACGGGCTGCTGGAGGGCTCGATCGCCTTCGGCGGCGAGGAGTCCGCCGGGGCGTCCTTCCTGCGCCGCGACGGCGGGGTGTGGACCACCGACAAGGACGGCATCCTGCTCGCCCTGCTGGCCTCGGAGATCACCGCGGTGACCGGCCGCACGCCCAGCGAGTACTACCGCGACCTGACCGGCCGCCACGGCGCCCCCTCCTACGCCCGGGTGGACGCGCCCGCCGACCGCGAGCAGAAGGCGCTGCTCGCCCGGCTGTCGCCGCAGCAGGTCAAGGCCGGCGAGCTGGCCGGGGAGCCGATCACGGCCGTCCTCACCGAGGCGCCCGGCAACGGCGCGGCGATCGGCGGCATCAAGGTCTGCACCGAGAACGCCTGGTTCGCCGCCCGCCCGTCCGGCACCGAGGACGTGTACAAGATCTACGCCGAGTCCTTCCAGGGCGACGAGCACCTCGCCCGCGTCCAGGCCGAGGCGCGCGAGCTGGTCACCGAGGTCCTGGCCGGCTGAGCCGCCGGCCCCGCGGCGGCCCGGTTCGACGCGAACC
>NZ_JBHXTG010000159.1:1389-3714 GCF_042677465.1 Kitasatospora sp. NPDC127111 | reverse complement strand
TTTTTTGTTAAACCCCCCCCCCCCCCGCTGTACGGTCCCCCCACGGGTCACAGAGACCGTTCGGCGAACGCTTCCGCAAACTTCGCATTCCGGGCAATGGCTGATTGACCTGCTGCTCTGGGGTTCAGAAACAGGCACTCAGGACGTCAGCGTAGACCTCTGCCGGAGTGTGGTAGCCATGGATCTTGCGCGGGCGGTGGTTGAGCTCGTGGGCGATGGCGTCCAGGTCGGCCTGGCTGAACCTGCGGAGGTCCGCTCCCTTGGGCAGGTACTGCCGAAGGAGCCGGTTGGTGTTCTCGTAAGGTAGATCGGCATCCCGGTTTCGGCGGTGATGGCCTGGTGCTCGGCGATCTCGCGTCCTCGGTCCCAGGTGAGCGTTCGTCGTAGCTGGGGCGGGATGCCGAGGAGATTCCTGGTGAGATGCGGGGTGACCTGCTCGGCCTTGATGCCGTCGGGCAGCGCGACGATGGCCGTGTACCGGCTGGTGCGCTCGACCAGCGTGGCGACGGCCGAGGGCCGGGTGCCCATCACGAGGTCGCCCTCCCAGTGGCCCGGGGCCTTGCGGTCTTCGACCTCGGCGGGGCGGGCGGTGATGGACACCATGCCGCGGATGACGTCCCGCCCGGTGGGTCGGCGGGCGATCTTCGGACGGCGCATGGCCTGCCTGACCGCAGTCGCTGGGTGAGGCTGCGGTCGATTGCCTGGCGCCGGCGAGGGTCGTAGAGCGAGAGGTAGATCGCTTCGTGCGAGATCTGCATCGAGGCATCATCAGGAAACTGCCGTCGCAGCCACCCTGCGATTTGCTCGGGTGACCAGCACAGAGCCAGCTTGGCTTCCACCAGGGCGCGTAGAGCAGGTCGCTGGGCGAGCTTGGCCTGCTTGGGGCGGCGCCCACGCTCGTAGGCGGCCGAATCGGCCGACGCGGCTCGGTAGCGGTCCCGGCCGCCGTTGCGGGTGATCTCGCGCGAGACGGTCGAAGGAGATCGGCCCAGCCGCTGGGCCAGCTGCCGGGCCGACTCCCCGGCGGCGAGGCCGCGGGATATCTCCTCGCGCTCACTGCCACTCAGATGCCGCTCTGACCGCGTCTGAGGGGCGAGGCGGACGCCACCGCTCTGGTGCAGGAAGCGACGGACGTGCTGCATCGGCGCCCCGAGCGCCCGCCCGATCAAGCTGAACGACTGCCCCTCGCGCCAACGTCTCCAGATCTCGTCCTGCTGAGCCGGCGAAAACCCGTAGTCACGCACCTGTACCTCCACGATCACATGATCACCCGAGGGTGGTGCGTTGATCACTTGAGGGCGCCATCGTTTGACGACAGGCGCCCAGCGCGTCCAATGAACCCGGACATTCCGGGGCATCGGGGCAGCGCCGATCCAATCGGATCCGATGGTGATCACTGACAGGGTTTGACGACAGGTAGGGTCCGATCCTAGGTGACGTGGCAGATGCTGGGCGCCTCGTCGCCGTAGAACATCACTCGCAGCCGCTGGCCTGCGGTGTCCACGATGACGCCCTTGCGGCCGTCGTGGCGCACCCGGCCGCCGAGCGCGACCCTGATGCCCAGGCGGCGCTCCAGCCAGTAGTAGGTCGCGATGTGCTCTAGGTCGGCGGCCTGTCGGCGCCGGGTCTGGGCCTCGGCCTCGGCCTGGTCCGCGATCTCGCCGACCCGGGTCAGCCTGCGCTGCAGGGCGCGCCGGGTGGAGTGGTGTAGACCGGGGGTGGCCAGCTCCTCGTGCAGGCGGGAACGGACGAAGCCGACGAAGTCGTGGAGCCGCTCGACGGGACGGCTGGGTGGTTCGGGCGGCACGGGCTGGCTTCCTGTTGGGCGGTCAACGATGCTGCGAGGCAGTGTAGTTGGCGAATCAGCCGTGCGGCTGCTCGGGGTCGTGGCGGGTCGGCCAGGTCATTTCATCCACCCCCCGCAGCACCTGCTCGTCGGCGTGCCGCTCGCCGTGCGTGAGGTCGAGCTGGTCGTGCTCGGCCCCGAAGGCGTCGAGCGCACGCTCCATGATCTCGGCGAGGCTGCCGGCGTACCGGTCGAAGTCGGGCTCCGCGCCGTCGTCGCCGCCGTCCATCCCGTGCTGTTGCCCCATCGGGGGCCTCCTCCTCGGAAACCGGTGCCGTCGAGGGAAAGCTTCTCGCAGCGGTTGCCTCGTATATCGGACCTTACACGAGGCTAACGACCGTTAACACGCGACGAAAGGGTTCGGAGGGGTAGGGGGCGGTGGGGGGCCGGCCCCGCCCCGGCACCCCCCACCCGGCCCCGCCCCCCGTGCGCCCCCGCAGCGCGCACGAGGCGGAACACCAGCAGCCAGCCGGCACCAC
>NZ_JBHXTG010000159.1:0-1379 GCF_042677465.1 Kitasatospora sp. NPDC127111 | reverse complement strand
CTTATATTCCCTCACTAACCCGGTTCATACTCCTTTTAACCCCGCTTCTTTGGGGTGGGGGGGGTGGGGGGGGGGGGGGCGGCCGCCCCGGCCGCGCACCGCCTCGCTCAGCGCCGGCGCCGGTCCCGCTTCTTGCGCTGCTCGTCCTTCTCCAGCTGGTCGAGCGCGTCCGCCACCCGGCGCACGAACCGGGCCGCCGACCCCGGTCCCGGCGCTGGCTTCCCGATACCTGCCATCATCCACTTGATCACCGGCATCGCGACCGAGGCGGCCAACCAGGCCACCGCCTGCTCCACACCCGGCAGCCACGGCTCGTGCGTCCCCGCCGCAGCGGAGTTCGTGTTCATCGTCATGGCCCCGACCGTAGGACCGGCTCCGCCCACCCCGGGGTCGGGGCGGCCCGGATGCACCCGAACGGAGGAGGACGGCCCCGTCCAGCTCGCCCTGCCGAACCCCGTCCTCGCCGCGGCACAAGCTGCGGCCGCCGGGCACCGTGCCACGGTGACCGACTCCGACCTCCGCCTGTACCTCTTGCCGGTCGGCTTCAAGGACGCCCGCGACTTCGTCGCCACTACCGGCCCCCGCCCGGCATGATCTTCGCCATCGGCGCCGCCGACGGGTTCGAGGGGGTATAGGGGGGCCGGGCGAGGCAGTGTTCCATATGGATCGCTGCCCCGGGCCCGTGGCCGACGGGCACCTACTCACGCGAGTAGGTGGGCCAGGTCGAGCTGGGCAAAGCCCCCGCGCCGGGATGGGCGCGTCGCTAGGCTGGGTCGTCACCGAGGCCCTGCTTCAGGAAGAGTGTGATGAGCGACACCCCTGCCGAGATCGACCCGTTGGGCCATCAGATTTACCAGGAGTCCGAACTCCTCGGCTGGCGACTGGAGTTGCTGACCGGCGACCAGGGGCTCGCCGACATGGTCCGCTCCAGCCTCAGCCAGGCCTCGGCGCGGTACGCCGCCCAACTGCGCTCGGATGACGACGAGACGGTGGCCAGCGCCGTGCTCGACCTGGTGGCCAACCTCTACCCGGGCGACACCCCCATCCCCGACGACTGGTGGACCACGCCGCTCGGCTGGCTGGCTGCGGCCAGCACCGGCAACCCACCGCGGAGTCCGTCACCTACAGCGTGGCCGGCGCCATGCTCGGCATCGACTCCGGCGCCGTCGAGCTGCTCGCCCGAACGGGTTCCGAGAAGCTTGTCGAGCATGGTCTGGAACTGCCGGCAGTCGGCCGCCTGGCCCGGGGTCAGCACGAACGCCAGTGGTAGGCCCGCGGAGTCGGCAGCGGCATGGATCTTGCTGCTCAGCCCGCCCCGGGACCGGCCGAGTTCGGCTTTCGCGGCCCGGGCCTTGCGCCGACGGCGTGCCTGGGAACGA
>NZ_JBHXTG010000158.1:0-4123 GCF_042677465.1 Kitasatospora sp. NPDC127111 | reverse complement strand
CCCCGTCATCACCCTCGACGCCCGACGCCGCGACAGCGCCAAGAGCGCCCTCATCACCCTCGTCGAGCACGCCCTCCTCGCCCGCCTCCGCTAACACGCCACACGGGCGGCAGCCCCGGTACCCCGCCCGCGCGGTTGGGTACCGGGGCACCTCCGCATGCGGGGCGGGTGCGCCGGGACATCCCGCGCAAGACCCGCGCATAAGCGGTGGATAACAGTTCGGTAGGCATTTTGTGATCAACTGTGACTCTGCGCGACGAATCAGCATCGCTCAGCGCCAGAAGACCACGGTTTTGCGCCAGCATGTCGATGAATGTCCGAAATGTGTCGCAGCAGCGCGCCGTCAGCCGCTGTTTGTCCCCCATCCCTGCACGTGCTGAAATTCCAGCTACCCCTGAATCCCGTACGAGCAGTCCCACCCAGCAGCGGACCGCCGCCAGGGGTAGCGCTGGATTGATCCATGGCCGCCAATCGGCCGAGAGGTTGTTGTCGAGTGAGGCGTAAGCAGCAAGTCGCGCCGCAGCGGCGCTCCGAGCCCCGCCAGAGCGAGCCGAACGGTAACGCGACGGGCCCGGCCGGATTCTCCGCGTTCACACCCACCGAGGAACGCCCGCCGGCCCCCGCCCCGAAGTCCCCGGCCGCTCCGGCCGCCCCGGCCACCGAGCGCCGCGGCGGCGGCTCCGCGGACGACGGGAACGCCGGCAAGGGCGGCGGCCGGTACGACTTCCTCCGGCCCCGGAACTGGCGCGTGCCCGCCCGCCTCATAGCCATTCTGCTGATCCCCGTGATCATCGGCCTGGTCTTCGGCGGCCTGCGCGTCAACACCTCGGTCGACGGCTACGTGAAGGCCTCGCGCGCCGAGAAGACCGCGCGCCTGGCCAAGACGGCCACCGAGCTCGCCGACGCGCTGGAGAACGAGCGCGACAACACGCTCACCCCGCTCCTGATCGGCCAGGACCCGAACGGCGACGTGCCCAAGTGGCGCGGCAAGACGGACGCCGCGCTCAAGGCCTACAACGCGGCCTACGACGCCGCCGACAAGTCCGGCGAGCTGCCGCGCCGCCACGAGTCGTTCCAGCAGCTGGTCGCCTTCCTGCCGCACCTCCGCGAGGCCGCGTACGGCAAGAACCTGTTCGCCACCGCGACCCAGTCCGCCTACTCGGTCATGCTCGCGCCGCTGCTCGCCTACGACAACTCGGTCGGCCTCGGCAGCACCAACATCACCAGCAAGGGCCGCGCGATCTACGCGATGTCGCTGGCCAAGGCCTCGGCCTCGACCCAGCGCGCGCTGATGCTCCACCTGCTGGTCGGCATCTCGGCGCAGTCCACCACCCGGTACGAGAACGTCGACCTGATCCAGGCGCTGCTGGTCTCCCAGAGGCTGGAGCAGGTCTCGATCTCCGAGTTCAACACCGGTAGCGCCCCCGAGGACGCCAAGAAGTACTCGGACGCCCAGGTCGCCCAGTCGGCGGCCGACGAGCGCTCCGCCTACCGCATGCCGAACGGCAGCGTGCCCACCATGCAGGGCCTGATGAACCTCGGTGCCGCCTACAGCCAGGCCGCCGCGGAGGGCCAGTCCAAGGGCAAGGCCGTCGCCGACGCCGCCTACGCGGAGGCCAAGAACGCCGGTCTGACCAAGGAGAACTGGGAGCAGGCGGCCAACACCCACCTCTCCACCCTCCGCGCCACCGAGGTCGCGCTGCTGGACGACGTCCTCAACGACGCCGCCGACCTGCGCGAGCACGCGCTCTACGACGCCATCCTGAACTCGGCGATCGTGCTCGCCGCGCTGGTCCTCGCCGGTGTGCTCACCGGCTACGTGGCCCGCTCGATGATTCTCGGCATGCGCACCCTGCGCAACGCCGCCCTGGAGATCGCCGACCACCGCCTGCCGGAGCTGGTCGAGAAGCTCTCCAAGACCGACCCCGAACGGGTCGACACCTCCGTCACCCCGATCCCGCTGCACGGCAAGGACGAGATCGGCGAGGTCGCCCGGGCCTTCGACCAGGTCCACCGGCAGGCCGTCGAGCTCGCCGCCGAGCAGGCGCTGCTGCGAGGGAACGTCAACGCGATCTTCACCAACCTGTCGCGTCGCAGCCAGGGCCTGATCCAGCGCCAGCTGGCGCTGATCACCGACCTCGAGAACAACGAGGCCGACCCGGACCAGCTGGAGAACCTCTTCAAGCTGGACCACCTCGCCACCCGCATGCGCCGCAACGGTGAGAACCTGCTCGTCCTCGCGGGCGAGGAGGCGGGCCGCCGCTGGAACACCCCGGTCCCGCTGGTCGACGTGCTCCGCGCCGCCGCGTCCGAGGTGGAGCAGTACGAGCGCGTCGAGCTCTCCGGCATCCCCGAGGCCGAGGTCGTCGGCGCCGCCGTGACCGACCTCGTCCACCTGCTCGCCGAGCTGCTGGAGAACGCCACGTCGTTCTCCAGCCCGCAGACCCGGGTGCTGGTCAACGCGACCCGCCTGCCGGACGGCCGCGTGCTGATCGAGATCCACGACAAGGGCATCGGCCTCACCGCCGAGGACTTCGCCGAGATCAACGAGAAGCTCGCCGAGCCGCCCACGGTCGACGCCACCATCTCCCGCCGCATGGGCCTCTTCGTGGTCGGCCGGCTCTCCCAGCGGCACGACGTCCGCGTCCAGCTCCGTCCCTCGGGCGAGTCCGCGGGCACCACCTCGCTGGTCATGCTGCCGCCGTTCCTGACCCAGATGGGCGCGGCGCCGGAGCCGGAGGAGGAGTTCACGGTCTCCCGGATCTTCGCCGACCAGGAGCCGAGCCAGGCCGACTGGGCCGCGATGGACCAGCCGCGCAGCGCCGCCGAGCTGGGCTTCGACGACCACCTCACCGGCAAGGGCGCCGGCTCCACCGGCTTCAGCCCGGCCCTGGAGGCCGTCCAGCGCTCGCAGCGGCTCGACCAGGTCCGCCGTGCCGCCCTGGAGGCCGGCCCGGAGACCGCGCAGATGCCGCCGGTGCTGGACGCCGAGGTCGAGGAGGAGTACCCGGCGTACGGCCGGCGCAACGACGAGGCCTACGGCCAGGACGACCCCTACGGCCGCCAGGGCTACGACCAGAACGGTTACGCCGACGACCAGTACGGCTACGACCAGAACGGGTACGCCCAGAACGACTACGGGCAGGACGCGTACGGCCAGGACGCCTACGGTCACCAGGGCGAGCAGGGCTACGCCGACGACCAGTACGGCCAGGCCCAGGGCCAGGACGACCAGTACGGCCAGTACCAGGACTACCAGGGCTACAACGACGGCTACGCCGAGGACCCGTACGGCCAGCAGGCCGAGGAGGCCCCGGCCGGCCACCCGTACAGCCCGGAGCCGCCGGCGCTGCCCGCGGCCGAGCCGTCCACCACCCTGCCGTCCGGGCTGCCGCAGCGCCGCCCCGGCCAGCAGCTCGCCGGCGGCGGCCCGGGTGCCGCCCCGATCCTGAGCGGCCAGAACAACGGCGAGACCCCGAACTGGTTCACCGGCGCCAAGGACACCTCGGCGCCGACCGAATCCCGCGGACACGAGGTGTCCGCCCTGGGCGGGTACGGTCCCACCGGACCGACCGGCTCCCCGAGTGCCTGGCAGTCGCCGAACGACGGCGCCTGGCAGCGTGCCGAGCAGCTCCGCGAGCCCGCTTCCGGCGGTACCACCGCCTCGGGCCTGCCCCGCCGGGTGCCCAAGCAGAACCTGGTCGCCGGCAACGCCAAGCCCACCCCGCAGGACGGGCCGCAGGTCTCCCGCAGCCCCGAGGAGGTCCGTGGCCGCCTCACCAACCTGCGCCGCGGTGTGGAGCAGGGCCGTAGCGCCGGCAACACCGGAAGTTTCCGGATCGACCCCGATCAGGTAGACCCGTCCGGCAACGGACAGCAGAACCGCAGCACCGATCTCTTCGGCGGCTCGAACCACCAGGAGCGTTGAGTTGAGTCAGATGAGCCAGGCCGCACAGAACCTGAACTGGCTGATCACCAATTTCGTGGACAACACCCCCGGGGTGTCGCACACGGTGGTGGTCTCCGCCGACGGTCTCCTGCTGTGCATGTCCGAGGGCTTCCCGCGGGACCGCGCCGACCAGCTCGCCGCGGTCGCCTCCGGCCTCACCTCCCTCACCTCCGG
>NZ_JBHXTG010000157.1:0-4143 GCF_042677465.1 Kitasatospora sp. NPDC127111 | reverse complement strand
TACTGCAGGGGGGACCCTGTGGGAGAGTAGGACGCCGCCGAACAATCATTCACAGAGAACCCCCACCCGGATCCCGGGTGGGGGTTCTCTGCGTTGTCTCTCCGCTGCGACTCACGGCATTCGACTCACGGCATTCGACGCACGGCATTCAGCGGGATCGAACGGCTCGGCCCACGGCTTCCTGAGACGCGTGGGCCGAGCCGGGCTCAGCTCGGCGCCTGGGCGGTGCCCCAGCTCGGGCGGCCCTCCCAGCTCTCGGGGGTCTTGGTGAGCGGGGCGACGTTGGAGCCGTCGCTCTTCATGGTGAACAGCTCGGTGCTGCCGTTGGCGGGGGCCTGGGTGAAGGCGATCGAGGTGCCGTCGGGGGAGTAGGAGGCCGCGCCGTAGTAGGCGTCGGAGGGGCCGGGGGTGAGGGCGCCGATGGCGGTCCCGTCGGGGTGGACGGTGTAGATGCCGCCGCCCGGGGCGTTGTCGGGGCCGGCCGGATAGGTGGTGAAGACGATCTGCGTGCCGTCGGGGGACCAGCTGGCCCGGTCGCCGGCGCGCAGCTCCCAGGGGGTGAGGAGGTGCAGCCCGGTGCCGTCGGCGTTGACGACGTAGAGGGCACGGCTGTTGGCGGGCTGCCCGGTGGCGCTGGTCTGGTAGGAGAAGACGATCTGCTTGCCGTCGGGCGACCAGGCGGGGTTGGTGACGTAGCCGGAGTAGGGCTTGTCGTTGGTGAGGAAGGTCAGCCGCTGGACGTTGGTGCCGTCGGGGCTCATGGCGTAGAGGTCGCTGAACTGGCTCTGGTTGGAGGCCGGGTCGGCGGTGCCCCAGGTCCGGCTGAAGGCGATCTGCTTGCCGTCGGGGGAGAAGGCCGGGGTGGTCTCCTGCTCGTTGGCGCAGTCGGCGGCGCCGGCCTCGCAGAGCGGGCCGAGCTGGCGGGCGTTCTCGCCGTCGGCGCCGATCGTCCAGATCCGGCCGGCGGATTCGCCGGTGGTGCGGTCGAAGACGAGGGTGGTGCCGTCGGGGGACCAGTCGGGGTGGTCGTCGCGGGTCTGCGCGGGGGGCTGGGTGAGCCGGCGTTCGCCGCTGCCGTCGGGGGCGACGGTGAACAGGGCGCTGGTGGTGCGCCGGTCGTCGAGGAAGACCCGGCCGGCGATCAGGCCGTTGGGCCGGGTGTGGGCGGCGGCGACCGCGACGGATCCGGCGGTCGGGGCGGCGACGGCGGGTTCCGGGGCGGGGGTGGGGGTGGCGGACGGGGGGTCGGCCCGGATCTCGCTGAGCGGGATCTCGCCGGGCTCGGCGCCGCAGCCGGTGAGCAGGGCGCCGGCCAGCAGCAGGCCCGCACCTGCGCGGGCGCGGGTGCGGGCCGTGGTGGTCTGTGGCAGCTGCCGTGTGCCGGTCATCGCCGTGTCATCTCCGTCTCTGGTGCGGGACAGGGCCCCCGAGGGAGCTGTCACTGTGGCAGATCGGGAGTGCGCGCGGGCGGGCGACACGCGACGCTGCGGCACCGGTCGGTCACACGGAGTATGAAGAGCGGACCGTCTGGTTGACCGAACGGGTACGGACCTTCGGCGCCGCCCCGCCGGGCGGTCAGCCCTGGCCTTCGGCCCCGGCGGCGCGGCGTTCGGCCTTGGCGGCGGCCTCCGCCTCGTCCTCGGCCTCCGCGGCCTCCAGGGTGGGCGCGGTGCCGCCGAGGTGGTTGGGCAGCCACCAGGTGTCGTCCGGGCCGGCCGGCTTGCCGGGGTACTCGCGCTGGGCGCGGTCCAGCATCTCGCCCATCGCGGCGCGCAGCCGGCGGGTGACCATCACGGGCTTGTCGGTGGGCGCCAGCTCGATCGGCTCGCCGATCATGATGGTGACGGGGACGTGCCGCTTGGTGAGGGTCTTCGGGCGGCCCTTGGTCCAGAGCTGCTGGGTGCCCCAGAGGACGACCGGCAGCAGCGGGGCGCCGGAGTCGGCGGCCATCCGGGCGGCGCCGGTCTTGAACTTCTTCAGCATGAACGAGCGGCTGATGGTCGCCTCGGGGAAGACCCCGACCACCTCGCCGGCCCGGAGTGCGCGGACCGCGGCCTCGTAGGCGGGCTGGCCGTCGGTGCGGTCGACCGGGATGTGCTTCATGCCGCGCATCAGCGGGCCGGAGACGCTGTGCTTGAAGACGTCGTCCTTGGCCATGAAGCGGGTCTTGCGCTTGCCACCGCGGTAGGCGCCGAGGCCGGCGAAGAGGAAGTCCAGGTAGCTGATGTGATTGCTCACCAGGACCGCTCCGCCCTCGGCGGGGATGTGCTCGGCGCCGACGATCTGGATGCGCACGTCGAGCGCGCGGAAGACGGTCAGTGCGGCGCCGATCACCGGCGGGTACACGAACTCAGCCACGGTCAGTCCTGACTTCCACGGGCGCTGGCGGCCCGGTACGGCGGTACCCGGGACCGTGCGTGGGGGCCGACCGGAGGCGCGGCACGCCGCGGCGGCCACGGGTGATACACGGAGATGATCCCCCGAACGAGTGCCCGCTGTCACCTGAGGCGGGCTGTCGGACGGGCGACGGGGGTGTGATCTCCGTGATGGGACGGACGGGAACCTTCCGGGCCCGGGGCCTCCGGGGTCGCGGCCGGGCCGCGCGCGGTGGTCAGGCCGCGGGGTCCGGGCGGCCCTGGGCGCGGCGGATCAGCAGGTACACCTCGCAGCCGAGGCAGTAGCCGAAGGCGGCGTTGAAGAAGGCCGCGGCGAGTGCGAAGGCGGTGGCCAGCAGGCCGAGCCAGGTCACCCCGGTGAGGAAGCCGAGCGTGCCGACGGTGGCGAAGACGAGGCCGACGGCCTGGGCGAAGCGCGGCGGACGCTCGTCCTCGGTCTCGGCGGGCGGCGCCAGCCGGGGGCGGATCAGCGTGCGGTACAGCCAGCCGTACGGGGAGCGGTGCGGGCCGCCGAAGGCGCCGAGGCCGAAGACGACGGCCTGGAGGGCGAGCAGCGGGCCGCTGCCGCTGAGCAGGACGGCGATCAGGACGAGGGTGGTGAGCGCGGCGGCGAAGCGCGGGCCGCGGGGGTCGATCTGCACGGGGACTCCGGGGTGGGGGCGTGGAGAGGGACGGCGGGGCGCGTCAGCGACAGCGCGAGGCCGTGGCCCGGCACAGGTCGACCACGCGGCGCGTGGTCAGCAGCGGCTGTGCGGGGCGGTCGGAGTCCACCCGGTGATCGTACGCGCGCCCGGACGGGGCGGTCGACCGCGCTGCCCGGGCCGCGGCCACCGCCGGGGCCGCGTGCGGCGGCCCCGGCGCTCTGGCGCAGACTGGGGGGATGACCGGGTTGGTGGTGTGCGTGATCGTGCTCGCGCTGGCGAGTGCCTTCGGGCTGCTGCGGGCGAGGCGCGACGGGAGGCTGCGGGTGCGCACGAAGGACGGGGCGGTACGGCTGTCGGCGGCGGAGCTGGGCGAGCCGCTCGGTGAGCGGGCCACGCTCGTGCAGTTCTCGACCGCCTTCTGCCAGCCGTGCCGGGCGACCCGCCGGGTGCTCGGCGAGGTCGCGGGCATGGTGGACGGGGTCGCGCACGTCGAGCTGGACGCCGAGGCGCGGTTGGAGTTGGTCCGCCGGCTGGAGGTCCTGCGGACGCCGACCGTGCTGGTGCTGGACGCGGACGGCCGGGTGGTGCGCCGGGCGGCCGGGCTGCCGCGCAGGGCGGACGTGATCGCGGCCCTGGGCGAGGCGGTCTGACCCGCCCGCCCGGCCGCGTGACGCCGGTGCGACGGGCGATCCGGCCGGGTTGTGCCGCCCCGTCGGGTGGTGCGGGGCGCGGCCTGGGGCAGGATGGGCGACGACGGCAGTGCAGGCCGTCCCGCAGCTCGTCCGGTCCGGGCTCCTCCGGGCCGTCGCGGGCACCGCGCGGGACGTCCGGCCGGGGTCCGGCAGCGTAAGCTACTGGCCAGTAGTGACCACTGAGCTACTGGCGAGTATGCTGCCAGGAAGTTCCGGACCGGCACGGGAAACCGCTGCCCGGAGCGGGTGCGTGCCGTGTTCGCGCCCGCTTGCACAGCCGCAGCCGCCGGACGAGACCAGTACAGGAGACAGGCCGTGAGCTTGAGGATCGTTGTCTGTGTGAAGTACGTGCCGGACGCGACGGGTGACCGTCGTTTCGCGGACGACCACACCACCGACCGGGAGGGCGTG
>NZ_JBHXTG010000156.1:0-4281 GCF_042677465.1 Kitasatospora sp. NPDC127111 | reverse complement strand
TGGCGCTTGCGGACCAGCTGCGGCTCGAAGGAGCCCTCGCGGTCGCGGGGGACGTCGATCTCGACCGGCCCGACCTCGGTCAGAACGGTCTTCGAGCGGACGCCGTTGCGGGAGTTCCCGCTGCCGGCCCCGGTCGGGGCGTGCTTCTCGTACCCGAGGTGGTCCGTCATCTCGCCTTCAAGGGCGGATTCCAGGAGCTTCTTCGTGAGCTGCTGGAGCAGGCCGCCGGCGCCGGTGAGCTGCAGCCCGCTCGCGCGGGCCCGGTCGACCAACTGCCCGATCAACTGGTCGTCCAGGGCATCCGGCTGCAACTCCACCGGCCGCACGGCCTCCACGGCTTTACAGACCCTGCTCGTCGGCTGGAGCTCACGGCGCACCCACCACAGACCATCCCGGTGACCGGGCGGCACGGCCACGCCCCGGCGCTCCGGTCCGCCGAGCCGTGCACGACCGGCACCCGAACGCCACCGGCCCCGCCACCGCACCGCCCACCCGCCACACGGCCCGAGGACCACCCCCACCCGTTCCTACGGTCAGCTTCTCGTCGTCCAGCGCCCATGCCGGCAGTGCCCGTCCCAGCGCCTCCTCGTCGACCCCGCACAAGTCGGCCAGTACCCGCCGCCCCGCCCCATCCAGCAGCATCTCGGCGTCCGCCCGCTGCGCACCGCTCTCGTGCCGCAGACGGTGGCCGTGCCATTGCCAGTGCGTCAGCGGAGCTGCGTCGTCCAAGCCGTAGCGGGCAGCGACCCGGCCAACCAGCGAGAAGGTCGTCTCCCCGGCGATCGGAGAGACACGGAAGACCACGGAAACCATGAGCCCAGCCTCGCGGAGAACAGCAGAACTTGAAGGCAGTTCCGCCTTCCCATCGCCGCCGACTTGGAGGCTGCCCGGGAGTCGAGCGCCTTGTTGCGTCTGTGTTGGACGTGCCGGGGCTCGATCGGGGGGAAGGAGGGCTCGAAGCTGGAGCTGCGGGAGAAGGCCCGGCCGGACCGGCTGGAGTGCCCCGACTGCGTACAGGCCCGCGCCGCAAAGGACTTGGGCCCGCTGATGCTGCCGGTCCCGACCAAGCGCGAGCTGGTGGCCGCGCTGGTCTCCACTCCAGACGATCCGTGGTGGGAGGACCGCGTGCTGCACGCCAAGCTCTACCCGGCGAGGGGCCGTCGGGTGTGACCTGTTGTGTACTGTGGGCGTGAAATGGGCCTCATAGGCCTAGTTGTCTGGACCTTTGGTTGGACCTGTTGAAGCGTCCTGCGGGTCGGTGGCCGGGCTGTTTTGGTGACTATGTGTGATGGTTGATGGGGTCAGGGGCCGGGTCGGCCCGCTTGAGGGCCGGTATGGCATTGTTGGATGTGGATTCGGGGGTGAATTCCACCGGGCATTCCGGCTGCTGCGCCCTGCCCGGTCGGCGGCTATTGCACCGTCCGGGCTCAGCTCCTGGCTCTCTCCGCCCAGCACGCCGACGGTCGGCCGCTGCGCCTGGACCGCCGGCTGCGCCCGGCCTGGCCGTCCTGCCGCTGGGACGCTGGCTGTGTGGCTCGGGGTCAGGCCTGGCGCGGTGTGGCGGCACGCCCGTGCTACCCGCTGGCCCGCCGGCGCCCGGCTGCGCGGTGCGGTGGCGTACCGGCTCTGCGGGAGTTCGGTGTGGTGGAGCTCGCTGACCCCGACGTGCAGCGTGCCAGGGAAACGGCCCGAGACGCCCGTCGGTGGGCCGCGCGGGCTGCGGAGGCCCGGGATGGCGGCAGTCCCAGGAGGTGCTGCGGTGCCGCCTGGAGGGTGACTGCTCGGCGCCCTGGGTTGTTCGTGGCTCCGTTGCTTATGTCAAGCCCCCAGGTTTCTCGGTCGCTCCTCCTCTCTTGGTGATGTCACGTGCCAGGCGACCATTCGCCATCGGTCGCCAGGGTCCGCTAGATGGCGTACCAGTGGCGAAGGGGTGTGAGGTGGGGGTGGCGCGTTGCGGTGTGTGTCCGCGGTGTGCCGGTCTGTTGGCGTCTTCTCTGAGGGGAGGTGGACATGCGGAAGCGGACGAGGGGTCCAGCCCGGGACAGGCGGGTGGATCCTGGCGTGCGGGCACAAGTGTTGATCGCTGTGCTCGGCGCGGTGAGCGCGATCGCGGGTTGTGTGACGCAGTTCGTGCGGTAGAAGCACGTGCGGTGGGACCGGTTGAAAGGCCGTGGCTTGCGTGAGGCGGGCCCGGCCGGGATGTGATCGGCCGGCCCCGCCCCAGTGCCCCACACCCGAGGCCGGGCCCCTGGTTGCAGCCAGGGGCCCGGCCAGCTTCGCGTGTGGCCTCCGGCTGGGCGGAGGAGCTTCCGGGTCCATTATCGAGTGGGTCTCGGGGACGGCACCCATGGCGAATCCCGGCTTTCGGGCTGGCGCGTCGGGCTGGCGCGTATCGCAAGAACGCAGCGAACATGGCTCGCTCCACCCTGGCCGCCGTCTTGGTCGGCCGCCAGGCCGTCCTGCTGCGCCTACTCCGGCCTGCTGGGCAACTGCCCCCTCGCTGACGGTTGGGTGACCGTCAGGCCGCCTTGGAGGCCGCTCTGGTGGTGGTCTGGGAAGCCGTCCCGGTGCCGTCCGGGCCGTTGTCCGGTGCTGTCGTGCCTGCTGTCGCGCCACCCTGTCGTGTGGGGTGCTGTCGCGTGTTGTGACGTGGGCGGATACCCCTGATCTCCTGTGTGTGGTCTGGGCGCGACAGGTGGGTGCGACAGGTGCCGGGGTGGGGCCGCGGCTGCTGCTCGGGTGGTGGCCGCAGCCGGGTGTCGACGACGGCCAGGGGTGGGCTGTCCTGGTCGCCGTCCGGGGCCGCCGGGAAGGCCGGCCTTCCCGGCGGTCTGGTCCTGGTGGTGGTGTTCGGTGGCGGGGTGGCCGGTGGTGGGGGTGCAACGCGGGGTGCAACGGGGTGTCGCGGTGGGGTGCAACGCGAGGTCGTGTTGCAGGTCTGACCAGGTGTTATGTGGCTGTGGGCGGGGGCGGGTGGGCGTGTTGCACTTCGTGTTGCAGCGGGCTGCGCCGGTTGGCCGGCCTCGACGGCCCGCCCGCGTCGCCCGGTGCCGCGCCCGGCTGCTGGGCCCTGGCCGCCGTCCTGGTCGGCCGCCAGGCCGTCCCGCTGCGCCCGTCTCGGCCGTCCGCCGCTGTGCCCGTGCCCGCCCGGTGCCGCGCCCCGCTGCGCCCCGCCCTGGTGGCCGTCCTGGTCCGGTATTCGGTTTGGTGTCGCCGTTCTGGGAATTGCTTGGCTGACGCTTGGCGGGATTTCCTGGGTGGTCGGGAAGGGCGGTCGCCGTGTCGGTGTGGAGGGCCGTAGGCCCCTTTCCGAGGTGCCTGAATTCGATTCCTCGCCGCTGCGCCCCGAAAGGGTTTCGGATTGTCGCCTGAAAAGGAGCGGGAGGGAATTCGTATTCCCGCCGGGAGTGCGGCAGGATAGGGCCGGTATGGACGGTTCCCGCGAGGTTGCCTGTTTGCCTCCGGCACTCGCCAGGGAACCGGTAGGATAGAGGTGTGCGGAAGCCGGGAAAACGCTCCCGGATTCGCTGCGGATTCCGGTCGGGAGTCTGCGGTTGAGGGCCCGTCAGGGACCGCCGTGCGGGGTGCCTGTGAGGGACCGCCGTGCGGGGTGCCTGTGAGGGACCGCCGTGCGGGGTGCCTGTGAGGGACCGCCACAGGGGCTGGGAGGCCGAGCCGGACCCGGAGGGCCCCAGGGTTCCCCCGAGGTCCGCAGGCCCCGCTCCGAGGGCGGAGGATGGGCCGTCAGCCCAGCAACCAGGCGGCTGACCGGCCACCATCCGGGACCGGGGGAGGCCCCCGGGGGTGGGGTTGTGGCTGATAGCCGAAGTCCGCGACACATCGTCAACGCCGAGGGCCGCAGGCCCCGGCCGGCACCCCGCCCGACCGGAGGGATGGGCTACTACCCGAATTCCGCGTCACATCGTCAACGCTCATCCCCGGGCGCAGCCCGGGAAACCCTGCCAGCCAATCGGCCCGTAGGGCCGTGAAAACACCAGCCCAACAAGACCGGAAAGCCGACCGATTGACGGGCCGTAGGCCCGGGGAAAAGCCACCGGAAAGGCGGAGTGCAGCGACGCCCGACGCCCACTATCAACTATCCGCACCTATCCGCACAAGCCCACGGATTCGCCGCAGGCGAATTCCCCCAACCCACCCACCACCCGCCGAGGCGCAGCCGAGGCCAACGCCACGCATGGTGACGGCGTAGCCGGCACCCCCGCACCTGGCGGTGCGTCAGCACCGCCGCAGGGCCGCCAGGCCCTGCTTAAGCCGTAGGCT
>NZ_JBHXTG010000155.1:0-4454 GCF_042677465.1 Kitasatospora sp. NPDC127111 | reverse complement strand
TGGCGCTTGCGGACCAGCTGCGGCTCGAAGGAGCCCTCGCGGTCGCGGGGGACGTCGATCTCGACCGGCCCGACCTCGGTCAGAACGGTCTTCGACCGGACGCCGTTGCGGGAGTTCCCGCTGCCGGCCCCGGCCGGGTCGTGCTTCTCATAGCCGAGATGGTCCGTCATCTCGCCCTCGAGCGCGGATTCCAGGAGCTTCTTCGTGAGCTGCTGGAGCAGGCCGCCGGCGCCGGTGAGCTGCAGCCCGCTTGCACGGGCCCGGTCGACCAACTGCCCGATCAACTGGTCGTCCAGGGCATCCGGCTGCAACTCCACCGGCCGCACGGCCTCCACGGCCTCGGCCGAGACGGTCACGTCTGTCATCAGGTGCTACTTCCTTGATCGGGAGTTACACCGTTCTTTTTACAGACCCGGATCGACTTCCCGTGCCGACTTCTCGTGCGGTGCGGCGGCGGTCAGGGGGCCAGCCAGGGTGGAGTGTCGGGGAGGAGGGCGACCCGGGTGGGGTTCCAGGTGCCGTAGCGGGGGTTGATGCGCAGGTGGAGGGCGGTGGCGGCGTCGGCCAGGGCGAGGCGGACGGTGGCGTCGCCCGCCGAGGTGCCGGCGTCCTGGCCCGCCGCGGCGGCGAGGTGCCGAATACCCAACCGGCGGCGGTAGTAGTCGTCGATCCCGCTGCCCGGGACGCCCTGCGCGGCCAGTGCCCGGGCGAGCACGCCGGCCCCGCCGTACCGCTCCTCGTCCGTGGCGCGGGCCACCGCCACCTCCGCGCCGCCGACGGCCAGCCCGTGGTCGACCACCGCGCGGGCGACGACCGCGTCGAGCACCAGGTCGGCGACGGCCCGCCGCGCCAGCCCGTCCGGCTGTTGCCGGGCGTCCGCCGAGGCGCCGCCGGCCGGGTGCCGCAGCTCCGCGACCCGGGCCTCGACGGCGCCCACCGGGATCCGCCGCCCGTCCAGCACCGCCGCCGTCCCCGCGGTGAGCCGGCCGCCCCCGCAGGCGGTGAGCGCCGAGGCGGCGAGCAGGACGCCCGCGACGGCGGTCCGACGGTGCATGGCTGGTCTCCGGGGTGGTGGCGGCGCACGGCGGGCGTTCCGGTGCCGGGCCGAGCGATGTCCCGAGAGTAGGGCGGGCGGGGCCGTGTCGCGCGGACCGTCGCCCGAACGGGTCACCCGCGCGGAGCACACCGGATGTCAACCCTGACGATCGTCCAGGTCGACCCCTGCCTTTCGGGCCGGGTGGACCCCCGCCCGTCCCTCCTACCGTCCTGGCCATGACGAACACGGTCAGGAGAACGGTCATGAGCGCAGGGGTCAGGACGGCGGGCTCGGGCCCGGGCACGGGCACCCGGGTGACCGTCGCGGCGGCGTTGGCGGCGGCGGGCACCGGCGTGGTCGGGTGGCTGGCGCCCGCCCAGGGCGGCCCGGACGCACCGGTCCGGGTGGTCGACGGCCCGTCCGCCGCCGGCTACCGGCAGGTGACCGAGGCCGTCGCCGATGCCCCGGCCCGGCTGGCTTCGCTGCCGGAGCCGGCCACCGAGGCCGGCCTGCTGGTGCTGGGCCTGCTGCTGGCGCTCTGCTGGTGGACGGCGCGCCGACGACGGGCCGCCCGCCTGGTCGCGGGGGTCGCGCTGACCGGCCTCGGCACCGTGCTCGCGTACGGGGCGAGCGAGGTGCTGAAGGTGGTGGTCGACGAGGAGCGGCCCTGCCGGGCACTGCCCGGCGCGGCGTCCGTGCGGTCGGCCCTCGCCGAGTGCCCGCCGCCGGGCGACTGGTCGTTCCCCAGCAACCACGCGGCGCTGGCCTTCGCCCTCGCCACCGGCCTGGTGCTGCTGCGGCCGCGCTGGGCCCTGGTGGCCGTCCCGGTCGGCCTGGCGACGGCCGCGCTGCGGGTGGCCGCGGGCGTGCACTACCCGCACGACGTGGTCGCCGGCGCCGTCCTGGGCGGGACGGTCACGGCCGCCGTGGTGGTGGCCCTGCTGCCGCTCGCCACGACCGGGGTGACCGGATCGGCCGGCATACCCCTCCTGGGGCACCTGCTGCTGAGGCCCCGGGGCTCAGGTGCGCGGCCCACCCGCGCACGTTCCGCCGAGGTTCAGGCCGGCCTCGTGCGCGAGGACGGCCGCGGCCGCCCGGTTGGCCACGCCGAGCCGCGCCAGGATGGAGCTCACATGGGCTTTCACGGTCCCCTCCACCACCCCGATCCGGCGGGCGATCTGGCCGTTGGAGAGCCCGGCCGCGACCAGCGTGAGCACGTCCCGCTCCCGGGAGGTCAGCCCGGCCACCTGTTCCCGGGCGGTGGCGCGCCGGCCGGCCGCTCCACCGGCCCCGACGGACGCCAGGTGGGCGACCACCCGGGCGGCCACCTTGGGTGAGAGGTAGGCGGCGCCGTCCGCCACCGCCCGCACACCGGCGATCAGCTCCTCCGGTTCGCCGGACTTGATCAGGAACCCGTTGGCGCCGCCGCCGAGGGCACGCAGGATGTAGTCGTCCTCGCCGAAGGTCGTCAGGATGACGATCCCGGTGGCGGCGCCGGTCCGGCGGATCTCGGCCGCGGCGGTGAGGCCGTCCGCGCCGGGCATCCGGATGTCCAGCACGGCGACGTCCGGCCGGTGACGCCGCACCAGCTCGACGGCCTCCCGGCCGTCACCGGTCTCGGCGACGACCTCGATGCCCGGGTCGGTGGCGAGCACCGCCCTGATGCCGGCGCGGACCATCGGCTCGTCGTCGGCGATCACCACCCGGACCGGTGCGGTCCTCGCGGGTCGCTCCCCGCCGCTCATCCGGCGCTCACGAGACCAGGGCGTCCAAGGAGATCAGCACGTCCGCCTGGAAGCAGAGCCGGTACGCGTCCCCGGAACGGTCGTTGTTGAACGGCTCGGCCGTGATCGCGTAGTACTCGCACGTCACTCCTTCTCCCCGGGGCGGCGGATTCCCCTCCTCGGGATGGTACGGAAACTGACGATCCGGCAGGAACCTCTGCACCGCCGCCCGGTCCTGCCCCACTCGCAGCAACGCGTAGTCCGCCGGGTCCAGCACGGCACGGCCGGCGGTGTAGATCGCCCAGCCGCGCAGGACGGCCAGCAGCACCAGCACGGTGGCCAGCGGCACCAGCACGGTCGCCGCCAGCATCCGGCCCACCCGGCGGCGGGCGTGGCGCAGTTCGCGGGCGGGTGACACCGGGGCGGGGCCGGGGACGGGAACGGCAGGGGCACCGGAGCGCGGCAGGTACACCGCGACCTCGAAGCCCGTGCCGTCGCCGCCAGGACCGTGACGGAGGGTGCCGCCGACCAGCCTGACCCGCTCGGCCATGCCGATCAGACCGCAGCCACCACCGACCGGCGTCACCGGGCTCCCCGTCCCCGGGCTCCCCGTCCCCGGGCTCCCCGTCCCCGGTCGCGACGACGACGGGCCCGCGGCCGACCGGCCCACCGGCGGCGGGCCGTTGACCACCCGGACCCGGGCGCCGTCCGGCGCGTGGGCCACCCGCACCGTGACCGACGCCCCCGGAGCGTGCTTGGCCGCGTTGGTCAGCGCTTCCTGAACCACCCGGTACGCCGCGTGCTCGGCCGCCCGCGGCAACCCGCCGGCCTCCCCGGTGACGATCAACCGGACGTCCAGGCCCGCCGCGGCCGACTCCTCGACCAGCTGGGCGACACCCGCGTCGGCGGGGCCCCGGGAGGGCGCGTCGTCCGCCGGGTCCCGCAGGATCCCGATCACCTCGGCGAGGCGCTCCACCGCCGCCCCCGCACCGGCCCGGATCTCCCGGGCCGCCTCCCGGTGCGGCTCGGCCAGGTCGGGCGCCAGCTTCAAGGCTCCTGCCCGCAGGGCGATCAGGCTCAGGTCGTGCCCCAGGGCGTCGTGCATGTCCTGCGCGATCCGAGCCCGCTCGCGCAGACGGGCCTGCTCGGCCACCAACCGCTGCTCACGCTCCAGCCGCTCCGCCCGCTCCCAACCGGCCCGCACCAGTTCCTGCGACTGCCGCCAGAACCGGCCCACCATCCAGGGCGCCATTCCGGCGCAGACCAGCAGTGACAGGAAGGACGTCCCCGGCACCATCCACGCCGGCACCGCCACCGCCGCCACCACCCCGAGGACGACCATGACGGCCAGCACCACGACCGCCGGTCGCACGCGCTCCATCCGGCGCCCGGCCAGGAACGCCGCGCCGATCGCCGGCAGAGCCCACCAGATGCTCACCGCGCTCAACCCGATCGACGCCGACGCCCCCGCCAACAACCCGCCATCGAGCCGACCGCACCACCACTGTCCATTCACACGCACGCCCTTGACCCTACGAAGACCCGGGCACCCCCGAATCTGCCGAAAGTCATGACCGCACCCCCACACAGAACGTCGGCCCCGCCGACTTCCCACTCCCCGCCCAACCGAGGCCCCAGCGCGAGCCCCCTCCGCACAGCACCGCCGCTGGGCACCCCACCCAGGAAGTCGAACC
>NZ_JBHXTG010000154.1:0-5082 GCF_042677465.1 Kitasatospora sp. NPDC127111 | reverse complement strand
GCCCGCGACCGGCCGCGCAGGACGCGCACCGGTCGCGGGCGGCGACGACGGCGGCGACGGGGGTCGGAGGACGGGTGGGGCCGGAGTCCGCGCGGCCGGGGCGTCAACGCGCCCTCGGGGCGGCCCTATTCGGGTGATTCCCGGCCTGTCGGTGCGGTCGCCGGGAGTCGCGGTCACTAGAGTTCGTGCAGATGACCGCACCTGGTCAAGCCCGGTCGTCCGGGCGAAGGGTGGGGCGGGTGGGACTCGAACCCACGACCAAGGGATTATGAGTCCCCTGCTCTAACCGGCTGAGCTACCGCCCCGGTTCGCCGCGAGACCGGTCACCGGTCGCGGCAGCAGCAGACGGCCCCGCGAGGCCGTCTCCGGGCAGCATAGCCGGTCGATCACCCGTGGTGCGCGCCGGGGGCGCACATGGGTGCGCGCGGACGCACGCCTCCCCGCCCGGAGCAGCCCCGGTGGCGGGCCGGTGACCGCACCGGGGAGCCTGGGCGGGTGACGGTACGTGAGCCGGGACCGGTCCGCCGGGCGGTGGCCGGCGCGGCACTGGCGGTCCTGGCGGCGGCGGGCTGCACGACCGCGGCGGGCCCGGGCGGCGCCACCCCGACGGTACGGTCCCAGCCCGCCTCCGCGGCGGCCTCCGGGCCGGGGTCGGGCGCGGGCGACAGCCACGGCTGGAGCCGGGAGCGGCTGCGCGGGGCGCTCGGCCGGCAGACCGGTGTCACCCGCACCGCCAAGCCCACCGTGCTCAACGGCCTGGTCGGCGCCGTCTTCACCCGCAACGCGGACGGCGACCACTTCTGCACCGCCAGCGTGGTCGACAGCGCCGGGCTGAACCTGATCGTCACCGCCGCGCACTGCGTCTGGGACCCGCGGCTCGGGCAGCGCAGCGACCTGGTCTTCGTCCCCGGCTACCGGGACGGCGACACCCCGAGCGGCGTCTGGCCGCTGCTGGCGGTCACCGTCGACGAGGCCTGGAAGGACGACGGCGACCCGGACGTCGACGTCGCCTTCGCCGTGGTCCAGGCGCGGAACGGGCAGCAGGTGCAGCAGGTGCTCGGCGCCAACCGGCTGGGCGTCGACCGCGGCTACCGGCTGCCGGTGAAGGTGACCGGCTACCCCGGCACCAGCGAAGTGCCGATCACTTGCAGCAACACCACCTCCGAGCAGAGCCCCACCCAGCTGCGGATCGACTGCCCGGACTGGACCGGCGGCACCAGCGGCAGCCCCTGGGTGACCGACTTCGACCCGGACACCCGCACCGGCACCGTGGTCGGCGTGATCGGCGGCTACCAGGAGGGCGGCGACTCCCCCGACACCTCGTACAGCAGCTACTTCGGGGACCGGGTCCAGGCCCTGTACGACCGCGCCACCGGCTGATCCGGACCGGGTTGGCGGAGCCCGCCGGGGGCTGGTAGATCTTGCTCACACGAACGGCGGTCCGCACGCCCCGCGGACCCGCCCGAGGACGAGACGAGACGAGACGGAGCCCGGATGCCCCCCCGCCCGGTACGGCCCGCCCGCGCGGCCCAGACGGTCGCGCTGGCGGCCCTGCTGCTGGCCGCCGGCACCGCCTGCGGCAGCGGGGACCAGCAGCCGCCGACCGCCCGGGTCGCGCCGCAGAGCCCGGCGGGCGACCGGATCGGCACCCTCTCCATCCGCACCGCCCAGGGCCCGCGCGCCTGTACGGCGAGCGTGGTGCAGAGCCCGCGGCGCAATCTGCTGGTGACCGCCGCGCACTGCGTGCAGAGCCGCCGGATCGGCCTGCTGGACGGCCTGGTGTTCACCCCCGGCTACCGCAACGGGTACTCCCCGTACGGGAGTTGGCCGGTGCAGTCGATCACCGTCGATCCGCGCTGGTCGGCCGGCAACGACCCCGAGTACGACGTGGCGTTCGTCACCGTCCGGCCGGTGGCCGGGCGGGAGGTCGAGGACGCGGTGGGCGGCAACCCGCTCGGCACCGACCAGGGCTTCGACCAGCCGGTCTCGGTGACCGGCTACCCCAACGAGCGCGACGAGCCGATCACCTGCTCGGTCCGGACCCGCGCGCAGAGCCGGACCCAGGAGCGGTTCGACTGCAGCGGCTACTCCGACGGCACCAGCGGAAGCCCGTGGGTGACCCCGGCGGGCGCGGTGATCGGCGTGATCGGCGGCTACCAGGAGGGCGGCGAGAGCCCCGGCACCTCGTACAGCATCACCTTCGACGGCCGGGTCGCCGAGCTGTACCGCCGGGCCACCTCCTGAGGCCCGGGCCGCCCGCCCGGTCGCCCCGGGCCGGCGGACGGCGCCGAGTGACGAAGGCGACAACACGAAGGCCCCCCGGTCGACCGGGGGGCCTTCGCTCTGAGCAGTCACCGGGCGGACCCGGTGCAGCTCCCGCATTTGGACTCGAACCAAAAACCTGCCGGTTAACAGCCGGCTGCTCTGCCAATTGAGCTATGCGGGATCGCGGTGGACGACTGCCGCACCACGGACAGGCGGGCCGACCCCGACGGGGCGGCCACCTGAGCTCCCCCAATTGGACTCGAACCAATAACCTGCCGATTAACAGTCGGCTGCTCTGCCAATTGAGCTATGGGGGATCGGCTTCCGCTTCGGCCCCCGGTTTCCCGGGCTCCTCGGCGCTCGCTGCGGGACATACATTAGCGCACTCGGGGGGGTGGTCCGCCAATCGCTTTCCCCGGCCGCCCCGCTACCCCCGCCCGGCGCGCCCCGCGCGCGTCCCGCGGAAGGCCCGGGGATGCTGGGAGCACGGACGGTTCGCCGCCCCGAAGGACGGGTAGGGCAATGCGGCAGAGGCCGCCAGGAGAGGGTGGAATCCGATCATGTGGAAGCTGTCGTTGATCGTCGGACTCGCGGCGGGCTACGTGCTGGGCTCGCGGGCCGGGCGCCAGCGGTACGAACAGATCGCCAAGGTCACCCGGCAGGTCGCCCAGAACCCCAAGGTGCAGAGCGCCGCCGACAAGGCCCGGCACCAGGCCGGGGCGGTCGCCGGGAAGGCCGCCGGCGCCGTCGCGGACAAGGTCGGGGACCGGCTGCCGAACGCGGTCACCGACCGCGTGCCGTACTTCAACCGCCCCCGGGTGGAGGACGACGGCTGGGGCACCTTCCGCCCCTGAGCGGGCGGTGACGGCGGACGGGCGAGGAGGCCGTCCGGGACGACTCCGGAGCGGTACCGAACGGGCAACACTTGCCCGGACGGACCGCGTCCGGACGACTGCTGAGGCATGATCTCGACATGGCCATCGTCGCGGGGATAGACAGCTCGACCGGTCGCACCCGGATCGTCGCGTGCGACACCGGCACCGGCGCGGTGCTGCGGTCCGGCAAGGCGCCGCACCCCGTGCCGGAGGGCGCCGCCACCCGGGCCGGTGAGGCCGACCCGCAGGTCTGGCTGCACTCGCTCGGCGACGCGGCCACCGGCGGCCTGCTGGAGGGCGTCCGGGCCATCGGCGTCAGCGCGCAGCAGCACGGCATGATCGGCCTGGACGCCGGCGGCGTGCTGGTGCGGCCCGCGATCCTCTGGAACGACCCGCGCTCCAGCGGCGCCGCCGCCGCACTGGTGGACGAGTTCGGCGGCCCGGCCGCCTGGACGGCCGCGATCGGCGCCGTTCCCGGCCCCACGTACACCATCGCCAAGCTGCGCTGGCTGGCCGAGTTCGAGCCGGCCAACGCCCGCCGGGTGGCCGAGGTGCTGCTGCCGCACGACTGGCTGGTCTGGCAGCTGCTCGGCCACCCCAAACGGCGCACCACCGACCGGGGCGACGCCTCCGGCACCGGCTACTGGTCGCCGATCACCGGCGAGTACCGGCAGGATCTGGTCGAGCTGGCGCTCGGCCACCAGCTGAAGGTGCCCGACGTGCTCGGCCCGGCCGAACCCGCCGGGCACACCCCCGAGGGCCTGCTGATCTCGGCCGGCACCGGGGACAACATGGCGGCCGCGCTCGGCCTCGGCCTGCGGCCCGGTGACGCCGCCGTCTCGCTCGGCAGCTCCGGGACGATCTTCGCGGTGCACGAGCAGGCCGTGGTGGACGCCACCGGGCTGGTCTCCTCCTTCGCCGACGCCACCGGCCGCCACCTGCCGATGGTCGCCACCCTGAACGCCGCCCAGGTGCTCCGCTCCACCGCCGCCCTGCTCGGCGTCGACCTGGAGGGCCTGAGCGAGCTCGCCCTGCAGTCCTCCCCCGGCGCGTACGGGATGGTGCTGCTGCCCTACCTGGACGGCGAGCGGACGCCCGCGCTGCCGCACGCGGCCGGCACGCTGACCGGGATGCGGGCCGAGTCGATGACCCCCCAGCACCTGGCCCGGGCCGCCGTCGAGGGCATGCTCTGCAACCTCGCGGACGCGCTGGACGTGCTGCGGGCCCGGGGCGTCGAGGTGCGGCGGGTCTTCCTGCTCGGCGCGGCCGGGCGGCTGCCGGCGGTCCGGCAGATCGCGCCGCTGCTGTTCGGCGTCCCGGTCGTGGTGCCGCCGCCCGGCGCCCACGCGGCGCGCGGCGCGGCCCGGCAGGCCGCCTGGGCGCTGGCCGGCACCCCCGAGCCGCCGCACTGGGAGCTGCCGGAGACGGTCACCGTCACGCCGGACCCCGAGCAGGACCTTCCGGTGGGAGCGGCGGTGCGCCAGCAGTTCCGGGCCACCCGGGAGCAGATCCACCCGGAGACGGCCGGCTGAGCCGTGCCCCCACGGCCCCGCCGGCACCGCCCGGCTTGCCGCGCGGAAGCATTGAGGCTGGGTCATCCGGTGTCCCATGGAAGCCGGGGAGGCGGCGGCGACGGCCCGTCCCGCCGGGGAGCCCGGGGTACCGTCCCGGCAGCCTTCCACCACTGACGCGTTCCGGTACCCCGGCGCGTTCGGACACCCCGGCGCGTCCCGGGGTTCACCTTCACCGGCGTGCCTGTCGGCAGGCCGGGTACCCGGGCGATGGCCGCGGCGGGGTGGGCGGCACGCAAGCGCCCACCCCACCGCGCGTCCCTGGTCGTCGGGGGCCCCGCCCCCCCCCGGGCATCCCCCCCCCCGGGGGGGGAGGGGCCGACGGGGTGGGGGCCCCCCCCCCGGGCCCGCCGCCGGGACCCCGCGCCGGG
>NZ_JBHXTG010000153.1:0-5389 GCF_042677465.1 Kitasatospora sp. NPDC127111 | reverse complement strand
TCAGCGTGAGCGCCAACGCCGTCACCCGCGGCAAGCCCGCCCAGAAGAATTCGGTCGCAACTGTGACGATGGCCAAGGTCGTCGCGAGCGGCGAGGGAGCGTACGTCCTGCCCAAGGACGGCTCCGGGGTGTACCAGTGGAGCCCCGGCCGGGTCGCGTGGAGGAAGGTCGGCGGCCCCGCCAAAAACCTCTACGCCGGCATGGACACCGTGTACGCCACGAACCCGGACACCGGTGATGTCTGGCGGTACAACGGCAAGCCCAACGACTGGACCCGAATCAGCGGTCCCGTCGCCGACCTCGCCGCCACGAACAAGCACCTCTACAAGATCCCGGCCGACCGCTCCGGCGTGTGGGAGTACACCGGGCCCGGTGACAAGTGGCGCCCGGTCGGCGGCCCCGCCGCCCACCTCTACGCCTACACCGGCAAGACCAAGGCCATGAAGAACGCCGAGAAGCAGCGGGGCGGTGCTCAGGGTCTGCTGACCGACAGCCCCCTGTTCGCCACCGACCCCGCCAGCGGCAACATCGCCCACTACCTCGGCGGCCCCGACAAGTGGAGCGTCATCGGCCAGCCCGGCGCCGAGTTCGCCGTCACCGACGAGACCCTCTACGGCCTGTCCCCCGACCACTCCGGCATCTGGCAGTGGAACGGCAAGGACGGCAAGGCCAGTAACTGGGCCAACGTCCGCACCGAGCGCACCGAGCACATCATCGCCTCCGACACCCTCTTCGCCATCAACCCCGGCACCGGCGACATCGCCAAGCACAACGGCAACGGCAACTGGGCCAAGATCGGCGGCCCCGCCACCGCCTTCGCCACCTCCGGCGGCCAGCTCTACCGCCTCTCCCCCGACGGAACCGGCCTATACCGCTACACCTGGGACAAGCAGAACAACTGGGCCGCCGCCGGCGCACCCGCTGCCCCAGCGACCCAGGCGGAGAAGATCGCTGCCCTCGACCGGATGGTGCAGGTGGGACCGGCCGCAGCAGACGAGTACTACAAGGCTCTCGGCGACCACCGCCAGGGACGCCCCGACCGCTACGAGTTCAACTGGTCGACGAACATCTGCAACTCCCCCGCACCGAACACACCCGCCGGCTTCGACTTCACCCAGGCCTGCGTCCGCCACGACTTCGGCTACCGCAACTACCGGGAACTGCTCGGCGAAGGCGGCTTCCGCTTCAACGGCCGCACCGGCCTCGGACTCTCCCCCAAGGACCGGGTCGACCAGGTCTTTCTCCAGGACTTGAACGAGGTCTGCGACGCCCCGTCCTGGCCCGTCCAACGCACCACGCCCGAGCGCGACGCCTGCCACAAGTTCGCCAAGACCTACTGGGGAGGCGTGGTCGCCCGCGGCTGACCCACACATCACGGTGGCCGCTGCCCGGAGCACGGTACTGACCCCGATCCCCGGCGGTCCGGCCGACTCTGGGCACGGTACGGGCGCTCAGACGTACAGGTAGCGGTCCACCAGGCGCAGCAGCGCCTGGGTGTTGAGCAGGGCAGCAAAGGCGAACTCGCCGCGGTAGGTGCGAGTGGAGGCCTTGTGTGCGCTCAGGTGCCGGTTGAAGGTGTGCTGGCGGTCAACATCGTTCAGGAAGACGTTTTTCATCGCGGTGACCAGTAGGACGGCCGACAGCCTTCGCAGTTGGGAGTTGCCTGTGTAGGCGCCAAGTACTCCGGTGATCACCTTGTGGCTGCCGGTCTTCGGGTCCGGCGGGAAGGTGCCCTGGGGGAAGTAGCTGCGCAGCCAGGCGCGGCCGTGGGCGGTCATGAGAGTGTCCAGCACGTTGCCCAGCAGGGCCTGCGCCGGGGCAGCACGGCAGCGGGGGGCCACTCCCGCAGCGGCGTCTCCAAGGCGGCGGAGACGTCCTCGCGCAGGGGAGCGGCGCTGCCGTCGCGGCAGGGTAGAGGGTCCACGGAATCGTCAGTTCGTCACCGTAGAGGCTCAGCCTGCTGTTCGGCACCGGCATTTGACACCGACCTGCCAACGCGCGTTCAGTCGGCGGAGTCCTGTTAGGCCTACCGCCGCTCGGCGATCGCATCCGCCTGGACGTCCGGGCGCGCCCGAACCGCGGGGTGCGAGCCGAACTCCCGCGGCCGATCTGGTGAAACCTGCTCGGTCACAGCACCTTAGGTATGGACGGCCGCCGCCCCCAATATCCCTGGGGACGGCGGCCGGAGGCGTCTCCGAGTCTGGTTGTGACTAGCGGCTGGTGAGCCACCAGGTGAGCAGGGTGAACACACCTGCGCCGGCCCCGTATCCAAGACCGCGGGCAGTGTGCATCATCGCGGTTCGGAGCAGCCGCTTGCGGTGGCGACGCCTGTCGCACGGGCGGCAGTCACATACGCCTGCGATGACGACGGCACGGGTGCGATCAACTCGTTCGCAGGCCCGGTCCCGGCGGAGCTGGTGGTGGTGCATTCTGGTCACGGTGACCTCCTCGCTTGTAGGTGGGGAGTTGTCTGGCCCGCCGCTCTGTTGGCCTAGGAACCGGGGCGGCGGGCCCATGTGGACTACAGGTCCTTGGACCGACGCTGCTCCCGCTCCCGATCGAGCCTGTGCGGCAGCTCGATCGGCAAGCCGCGAAGAACCCCGACGGTCGCCGCGAGGGGGACGGTGAGGTGCACGCTGAGACGTCCGGCGATCGTGAGAGCGACCAGGGCGGCGATCACGGAGCCCGCCACGGCGTTGGCGAGCGCGGAAGTGGACGCTGCGGCCTTGAGGACCAGCCCGAGGAGATCCAGCCCCGGCCAGCCGCGAGACGACTGGACGGGAGCCCAAGTGGTGCGCGCCCGCTTCCTGCCGGAGCGAGCATGGGCTTCGGCCTTGGTTTCGGCCGCCGCCCGGGCCTGAAGTGTGCTCAGGCGCTTGGCGGCCTGCGGTTCGTCCTCGCTGTAGGCGCTCTGGAGTGCGTTGTAGGTGTTCGTCAGGGTGTCGGTGATCTGTCCCGAGTGGTCCAGCGGGTGGTCGTGCCTCATGCCGTCGCCTTCTTCTCCAGGTAGGCCAGGACCGTCTCCGGCTTGTTCTGGTCCTTGTCGATGATCTTGCGAAGCTTCGCGCTCGCGCGGGACAGGCGAGCGCGAAGCGCGCTCGGCTTGATGTCCAGGACCCTCGCGGCCTCTTCCCGGTCCATCCGCGCCACGTGGACGAGGACGAACACCTCGCGCAACTTCTGCGGAAGCCGGTTGACGAGGCTCAGGACGTATCGCTCGCCCTCGCGCAGTTCGAGGGCTTCCGCCGGCCCCGTCGTGTGGGCGAGCGAGGAGTAGGCGGCGGCGCCGACGGCATCGGGAAGGTCGGCAGGCTCCACCGGATATCCCCACAAACGGCGGCGGCGCTTTCGGTGGTAGTCGCGGGCCCCGTTGAAGGCGGCCGTGAGCAGGTACCTCGACGGGTGGGGCACCGGTCCCTCCCGCTGCGCTTTGAAGAGCGCGACGAACGCGTCGTCGGTCACGGCTTCGCTGTCCAGTCCATGATCGCCGTACAGCAGTTCAACCCGAGCCCTGACGATCGGGTACCACTTCCTGAAGAAGTCCTCTGGCGAGCAGAGAGCGTCTTCCTCCATGAGTCATTGCCTCTTCGCTCTACGGGGCCCGCAGGCCGATCGTGTCTACAGAGCGTTAGGCGCCCGAACGAGCATCAGCGTTACATCCACCGCGCAGGAAGCACTGTCAGGCACCAGGGGTTCAGTAGCTGCGGTCCGAATCGACCAACAACCACGTCCCCCGCAACACCCTGTACCGCCGGCCACGCCAGGGCGGCGCCCAACGTGCCTTCCGGCCGCCTCTCGACGGCGGCGCTTGGTCCGCCCCGTACGCCCGGCCCCTCATCAGCGCGCCGTCGTCCCTGCCCGTCGTCATCCCAACCGCCCCCGACACCGCGACCCGGCGGCCAGGCCCGGCGTCTGCGGCGATCGGGGCGGCTGCGACAGGTGATCTTCAACTTGCCCTAGGCTTGCGGGAGTTCCCGGTGGGGAGCCTGCTGCCGGGACTTCGTGCTTTCCGGAGGGCGAAAAATCTTGCGATACGTGCGGTTGCTGCGACGGGGCCCGGTTCTTCTCTTGTGGGGCGCGCAGACGGCGTCGGTGTTCGGTGACCGGCTGTACGCGCTGGCGGTGATGTGGCTGGCGTGGCAGAGATCCGGCGGCGCGGCGATGGGTCTGGTGGCCGTTGCGGAGTCGGTGCCGTACATCGTGCTCGGGACGGTCGGCGGGCGGGTGATGGAGCGGTTCACGACGCTGCGCGCGCTCGCGGTGGTGGACGTGGCGCGGATGGTGCTGGTCGCCGGGCTGCCGTGGACGTGGGAGGTGTTCGGCACGCCGGGGCTGCTGGTGTCGGCCGGCCTGCTGGGGGTCGGCGGGGCGTTGTTCGATCCGAATCTCGGGGCGTTGGTGCCGGACCTGGTGCGGCCGGGTGAGGTGCAGGCCGTGAACGGGTTGATGGACTTGACCGCTCGGATCGCGCGGGTCGCCGGCCCCGCCTCGGCCGGGGTGCTGCTCGCGGTGATGCCGATGGACGGGCTGTTCTGGTTGGACGCGGGCACGTTCGCGCTGTCCGCTGTCGCACTGGCCGCCCTGGGGGCCGGGACTGGGCGCCCCCGGGAGGCCGCCCCGGCCGGTGCCACGGCCGCGCCGGTGCTGGTGCCGCGGGCCCGTGCCCTGGTGCGCACGCATCCGGAGACCGGGGTGGTGCTGGCGGTTCACGGGATCGCGATCTTCGCGGGTGCGGTGTCGATCGTGATACCGGCGCTTGTGGCGGTGCGGCTCGGCGGTGGGGTCGGCACCTACGGTGTGATGCTGGCCGCCACGGGGGCCGGGTCGATCGTCGGGAACGCGGTGGCCGGGAACGTCCGACTGCCGCGGTCTCTGCCGGCGTTCTACTGCGCCGCGTGGTCCGTCTCCGGGGTGCTGATGGCGGTGACCGGGTCGGTCAGCACGGTCGCCGAGCTGGTGGCGGTGTCGGCCGCGTACGGGACCGTCCCACCGTTCCTGGCGGTTGCCCTGTCCACGCACCTGGCGCAGTTCCCTCCGGCCGCCCGGCGCCGACTGCTCACGGTCGACCAGACGCTCATCCGGACCATGGGCACACTCGCCATGGTGGGACTCCCGGCCCTGGCCGCGGCCCATCCGAGGGCCGGGTTCACCGCCGGCGGCCTGGCCACGGCTGTGGCGGGTCTCGCCGGGTGCGCCGTGGTGGTGTGGTGGGCGAGGACCCGCACTCCGTTGCCGGAAGCGGAGCCGGCGCCCGTGGGCGTGGCCGGCTGAAGATGTACGAAGGGCCGGACTCCCCCTTGCGTTCTAGGAGTCGTTGCAACACCCCAGTTCAGGGGATGCATTGGACTTCGAGATCCGTGAGGACCGGACGGCTCAGGGGCCTGTGAAG
>NZ_JBHXTG010000152.1:0-5485 GCF_042677465.1 Kitasatospora sp. NPDC127111 | reverse complement strand
GGAGACCGGTGTACCGGTCTCCGCCGCTGCGCCGCCCTCGGGGCGTAGCCGGTGCTCAGTCATGCGGGACGATCGCCACCGGTGCGTGCGCGTGGTGGATCACGGAGTGGGTGACCGGGCCGAGTCGCATCCCGATGTGGTGGGGACGTCGGCGCCGTCCCACCACGACGAGGCACGCGTCGGAGCTGACGTCCACCACGGCGGAGGCTCCGCTGCCGATCCGGCAGTCCTCGACCACGACGACGTCGGGGTACTTCGCCCGCCAGCCGGCCAGGGCGTTGCCCAGTAGTTCAGCCTCGATGGCGGCGAACTGTCCGGCCTCGATCCGCGGGCTGACCCAACCTGCGTAACCCCAGGCCGGGGGCGGAGTCCAGCCGTGGACGGCGCGCAGCACCGCTGCGCGGCGTGCCGCCTCGCGGAAGGCGAAGTCGATCACGTCCTCGGCGGGGTCGCGGGTGTCGATGCCGAGGACCACCTCGGCTCCGTCGGGCGCGGCGGGGCGTTCGGAGTCGCCGGCGCGGACCAGGACGAGGGGCACGTCGCACCGGCCGGCGAGGGCGAGGCCGAAGGAACCGACCATGAGCCCCTCGAACCCGCCGATCCCTCTCGATCCGACGACGAGCATCTCCGACTTCGTCGCGGCCTCGGCGAGGACCTCGACGGGGTCGCCGCCACCGATCAGTTCGGCCCTGATCTCCAGGCCGCGCCGGCGCCCCCGGATCTCCTCCTTCGCGTCGGAGACCATGCGCGTGGTCAACGCGCGTACGTCGGCGGGCTGGGACGGGTCGGCGTGGATGTCGTCCAGCCAGGTCTGGGCGTGGACCAGGCGCAGCGGCACGCCGCGGCGGACGGCCTCCTCGGCTGCCCAGCGGGCGGCCGCGGCGCTCTCGGGCGAGCCGTCGATGCCGGCAAGCAGGTACGAGGACATTATTTCCTCTCCGGATCTGTGGTGGTTCGGCAGTGGGTCGCCGATCAGTGTCGGGCGCCCCGGGCGCTCTGGCCAGGGCCGTCCGACACAGGTCGACGGGGTCGAACGTCCCGGTCCCGCCCGAGCGCCTGGCCCGGTGAGGACCCCGGCTCAGCCGAGCGCGGTGCGCAGGGCGGCGAGGGCGGCGGCGGGGTCGGTCAGGGCGTGGTGGACGGCTGGCGTCGGCAGGTCGAGGCCGAGCAGGCGGTGGACGGCGTGCATGGCGCCCCGTACCGAGTACTCGACGGTGAAGACGACGTCCTCGGGGATCTCGACGTACTGGCCGAGGAAGGCGAAGTTTCGTGCGCCGTGGGGGATCACCCGGGGGCGGTCGCGGACCTCGCGGCGGGCGAACTGGCTGGTGATGTAGGGCATCATCACCGTGGTGACGGTGGTGGTGGCGCGGACCTCGTCGGCGATGTCGTCGAAACCGAGCTGCCCGAGGAGCTCGGTGAGGATCTCCCGGCCGGTGCACCGGGACAGGGCCTTGGCGGTGTACTCGCCCGGGGTGTCCATGAACAGGCCGTAGCCCCAGAGGGTGAACACGCCCTCGGGCTGGCCGGCGAAGTGCGGTGGACGGGGGACGACGATCGACATCAGCCACGGCGAGTCCTTGAAGGTCATCAGCGCGCCGGTGCCCGGGGCGTTGCCGCTGAACTCCTCGATCCGCTTGAGCAGGGCGGGGCTGCGCATGGTCAGCGTGAAGGACTCCCAGGCGGCTTCGGCGATGTTGCCGTTGAAGACGGCGGGCCGGCCGAAGTCCGGCGCCTTGCGGGAGAGGGTCTCCCAGAGCGCCCAGTTGCCGTCCCGTTTGTCCCGGATCAGCTCGGGCACGGTGTCGTCGCCGCCGTAGGCGGCGTCGGCGGTCATCGACCCGAGGGTGATCAACGCCAGGTCCAGGTCGGCCAGTTCGATCGTCTCCCGGCCGGAGCCGGCACGCTCCAGGTGGAGCCGCCTGGCGCGGCGGATGCCGTCGTGCTCGGTGAAGTCGACGTCGGTGACGGTGACGCCGTGCTCGAAGCGAACGCCGCACTCCACCAGCCACCGGGTGAGCGGGCGCACGATCGAGTCGTACTGGTTGAGGCGGGTGCGGCGCACGCCGGCGAGGGTGTGGATGCGGGGGAACTCCTGCAGGAAGCGCAGGAAGTAGCGCTTGAGCTCGATCGCGCTGTGCCAGTTCTGGAAGGCGAAGGTGGTGCGCCACATCGCCCAGAAGTTCGTGGCGAAGAAGTGCTCGGAGAAGAACTCGTCGATCCGGCGGGCGCCGATCACCGACTCGGGGGTGACCAGGAGTCGGGTCAGTTCGAGGCGGTCGTGGGCATCGAGGCCGAGGCGGGAGGCGTCGAGGATGCGGTGGTCACGGTCGATCAGGCGGGCCTTGGCGTCGGTGGGCCAGTCCCGGTTGAAGTCGATGATCTCCTGGCGGACGGAGACGTCCGGGTCGTCCAGGGTGGGGACGGTTCCCAGCAGGTCCCACAGGCAGGTGTACGCCTCGTCCTCCAGCATGCGGCCGCCACGGGTCACGTACGCGCGCTCGGGCGAGCCCGAGCCGTCCAGGGAGCCGCCGGCCAGCGGGAGCCGTTCCAGGACGTGGATGTTCTCGCCGGGGAACTCGCCGTCCCTGATCAGGAAGGCCGCGGCGGCCAGGGAGGCTATGCCGCCGCCGACCAGGTAGGCCTTCGAGGCGCGCCCGCTGTCGATCATGGTGTCGTCCAACCGTCCGAGGGTCCGCGCCGTGACGGCGCCCCTGCGCCGTTCGGGCAGGTTCCACCAGACTCCGGCCACTCGGGCGGCCGCGGCAGGGGCCGGCGGTACCCATGCCGCAGGGCCGGAAGTCCTCACTGCCGGGGCCGTCTCCGGGCGATCCGCGGTGGGCCCCGGGTCCCTCCCGGTGCGCAGGTGTCGTGCCCCGTTCGGCCCTGGGGCGCAGGCACGAGCGGGACGACGGTGGACACCGCCCGCCGTGCGGCCGCCGGCGGCCACGGAACCGCCCCCGGAGGAGACCGTCACCATGTCCGTCACGCCCAGCCAGACCCCGGCGGGACCGTCCGAGCAAGAGCTGCGGGCGATCGACGCGCACTGGCGGGACGCCAACTACCGCGCGGTCGGCCAGATCTACCTGATGGCCAACCCGTTGCCGCGTGAACCGCTGCGCGCCGAGCACGTCAAGCCGCGCCTGCTGGGCCACTGGGGCACCTCGCCCGGCTCACGGGCGACGACCCGATGACGGTGCACCAGGCGATGGACGAGGCCATGGACACCGCCCTCGTGATCTTCGCCCACCACGGCTACCCCTGGCTGAACCACCGCCTGGCCTACCGCCGGGCCGTCCACCCGCACCTGCACGTGCGCGGCTACAGGGAGTCCGGCACGACCACCACCCCGTTCGACGTGGTGGTCCGCAACGACCTCGACCGCTACCGCCTGGTCATGGACGTCATCGACCGTACCCCCGGCCTCGCCGTACGGGCGGCCGCCGTCCGGCAGCGGATGGCCGACCAGCGCGCCCGACACCACGACTGGATCCGCGAACACGGCACGGACCTGCCCGAGGTAGCAGACTGGACCTGGGGTTCCTGACCAAGGATCAGGGGGGCTGTCATCGAGGAGACAACCACTGTGGACCTGCCCGTCACCGTCGGCGTCGACACCTCCGAGGCGAGCCTGGCGGCCGCCGACTGGGCCGCGCGCGAGGCGCTGCTGCGCGGCCGACCACTGCGCGTCCTGCACGCCCTGCCCCTGATGCCCCACCTGCTGCCCGGCCGGACGGCGGGGCAGCCGTCCGACGGGGGCGGCCTGCTGCACGAGGTGCAGCACATCCTCGCCGTGCGCCACCCCGGAGTGCTCCTCCACACCGAGGAGGTCCACGACGTCGCCACGTCGGCGCTCAGCGCCGCCGCCGAGGACGCCGAACTGCTGGTGGTCGGAGCCCGCGGTGACGGCGGCTTCGCTGGGCTGCGGGTCGGCTCCACGGCGCTGTACCTCGCGGCCCGGGCCGGCTGCCCGACCGTGGTGCTCCCGGCCGAGTCGGCGGGCCCGGAACAGCGCGATCAGGTGGTGGTGGGCGTGGACGCCCGACGCCCCGCCGAGGCGGCGTTGGAGTTCGCGTTCGCGACTGCGGCACGGTACGGCCTGCCGCTGCGGGCCGTGCACGCCACCGTCGTCCCGGTGGCCGACCGGGCCGCCGGGAGACGGGACGGCGAGGCCGGGCTGCTCGCCCGCGCCCTCGCCCCCTGGAAGGCCGCGCATCCGGGCGTCGAGGTCGTCGAGGTGACGGAGTGCGCGGCTCCCGGACTGCTGCTGGTGGAGGCGTCGGCCAAGGCGGCCCTGCTGGTGGTCGGCCGTCGCCCCGCCGTCCGGATCGGCCTGCTCGGCCCCGTCGCCCACGTGGTCCTGCACCACGCGGCCTGCCCGGTGGCGGTGGTACCCGACGCCTGAGCCCCCGCGCCGCCGGGACCTTCGGCTCGGCGGCAGGGCAGCTCGGCCCCTGCCACGGCCCCGGGACACGACGCGATGCTGTCCCGGACGGCGGGGACGCGGAACGGCCGCGCCCCGTAGGGCCGAGAGGGGACACGACATGTCGCACTCCGTGGTGGTGGGGATCGACGGCTCGGAGCAGAGCGCGGCGGCGGCCGCGTGGGCTGCCGCCGAGGCCGACCGGAGCGGCCGGGCGCTGCGGATCATCCACGTCGGGGGAGCCGAGGACGGAAGGCCGCTACGGCCGGAGGGGGCGGAGGACGGCCTACCGCCGGAGGTGCTCGCGGTCCGGGACCGCATCGCGGCCGTCCTGCCCGGCCTGGAGCTGTCGTGCGAGCGGATCCCGGGCAGCCCGGCCCACGCGCTCGCGGCGGCCGGCGCGCGGGACGGGCTGATCGTCCTCGGCTCGCGCGGACTCGGCGGCTTCACCGGTCTGCTGGTCGGCTCGGTCGGGCTCCGGGTGGCCGCCGACGCGCTCTGCCCGGTCGTGCTCGTCCGGGCGGACACGGAGGGCCGGGCAGACGGGGCTGGTGACGTGGTGGCGGGCGTCCAGGGCGACCGCCCTTGTGCCGAGGTGCTCGCCTTCGCCTTCGAGCAGGCGGCCCGCCGCGGCGCCACCCTGCGGGTGCTGGAGAGCCGTTCGTTGCCGGGAGGCCCGTACGTGACGAAGGCGCCGGTGGACCAGCGGGAGATCAAGGACTCACTGGCGGAGGCGGAGCTGGTGCGCCTCCAGGACGCGCTGGCCCGTTGGCGGGACAAGTTCCCCCAGGTGCGGGTGGAGGCTGAAGTCACCTCCCGCCACGCGGGCGGGGCGCTCGTCGACGCCTCCCGGGGAGCCTCACTCGTCGTGCTGGGACGGCGGACCCCCGGACACCAGGCGGGCGTGTCCCGGCTGGGGAGCGTGGCGCACGCCGTCCTGCACCACGCGCTTGCCCCGGTCGCGATCGTCCCGCACGACTGAACCGCCCGGTGGCGGGGGCCGGCCCCCCCCCCCACAGGGCGGCCCGCCGGCCGGCAACCCCCCCGCCCCCCCCCCCCCCC
>NZ_JBHXTG010000151.1:0-5689 GCF_042677465.1 Kitasatospora sp. NPDC127111 | reverse complement strand
AGCTTCACAGGCCCCTGAGCCGTCCGGTCCTCACGGATCTCGAAGTCCAATGCATCCCCTGAACTGGGGTGTTGCAACGACTCCTAGAACGCAAGCGATGCGGCCGGGCCCTTCCCGGTACGGCGTCAGGGACACGCCCGGCTCGGCGGGCGTCGGCGACTCAGCGGGCGTCGAGCGCCACGTAGTCGCGGATCTCGGTGCCGGTGTAGATCTGGCGCGGACGGCCGATCCGGCTGGTCGGGTCGTTGATCATCTCGTGCCAGTGGGCGATCCAGCCCGGCAGCCGGCCGAGCGCGAACAGCACGGTGAACATGCTGGTCGGGAAGCCCATGGCGCGGTAGATCAGGCCGGTGTAGAAGTCCACGTTCGGGTAGAGCTTGCGCGAGACGAAGAAGTCGTCCTTGAGCGCGTGCTCCTCGAGCTTCAGCGCGATGTCGAGCAGCTCGTCCGACTTGCCGAGCTGGCCGAGCACCTCGTGCGCCAGCAGCTTGACCTGCGCGGCGCGCGGGTCGAAGGCCTTGTAGACGCGGTGGCCGAAGCCCATCAGCTTGACGCCGGCCTCGCGGTTCTTGACCTTGGCGATGAAGGCGTCGACGTCGCCGCCGTCCTTCTGGATGCTCTCCAGCATCTCCAGCACGGCCTGGTTGGCGCCGCCGTGCAGCGGGCCCCAGAGCGCCGAGATGCCGGCCGAGATCGAGGCGAACAGGTTGGCGTGGCTGGAGCCGACCAGGCGCACGGTGGAGGTCGAGCAGTTCTGCTCGTGGTCCGCGTGCAGGATCAGCAGCTTGTCCAGCGCGTTGACCACGACCGGGTTGAGCTCGTAGTCCTCGGCGGGGACCGCGAAGGTCATCCGGAGGAAGTTCTCGACGTAGCTCAGGTCGTTGCGCGGGTAGACGAAGGGCTGGCCCATCGCCTTCTTGTACGCGTAGGCCGCGATGGTCGGGAGCTTCGCCAGCAGCCGGACCGTCGACAGGTGCCGCTGGGCGGCGTCGAACGGGTTGTGGCTCTCCGGGTAGAACGTGGAGAGCGCGCCGACCACCGAGGACAGCATCGCCATCGGGTGCGCGTCCCGCGGGAAGCCCTGGAAGAAGCGCTTGACGTCCTCGTGCAGCAGGGTGTGCTGGGTGATCTCGCGGTTGAACTCCGACAGCTGGTCGCCCGTCGGCAGCTCGCCGTTGATCAGGAGGTACGCGGTCTCGATGAAGCCACCCTGCTCGGCGAGCTGCTCGATCGGGTAGCCGCGGTACCGCAGGATGCCGTTGTCGCCGTCCACGAAGGTGATCGCGGACTTGTAGGCGGCGGTGTTGCCGAAGCCGTTGTCCAGGGTGACCAGGCCGGTCTGCGGGAGCAGCTTCGAGATGTCGAAGCCGGCGTTGCCCGCAGTGCTCTCGACGACGGGGTACTCGTACTCGCCGTCCTGGTACCGCAGTACTACCGAGTTGTCGCTCACGTCTTCCTCACCGACGAAATGAATCCTCTTCCAAGGTGCCCTGACTGTCTCTACCATCCCCCATCTGGCGGACAGCCGCGCACCCGGGGTGGCCCGAAAGGGACCACCCCTACAAAACCTGCCGCCCCATCCGGTACGAACCGGACAAGATCGGCACCACCCTAGGCTCTGCCGTAAATCTCTTCACGTCAAGAGAACAATAGAGGCAACCATCCGTTGGAGAATCATCCAGTGGCCAGCCGATGGTCGAGCGCGGCATGCCTGCGACCTGCACTGACGGTCCTCACGGCCTGCCCGATCGCCTTCCGTGACCCGACCAGCACAACGAGTTTCCTCGCCCTGGTCACGGCCGTGTAGAGCAGATTCCGCTGGAGCATCGTCCAGGCGGACGTGGTGACCGGAATCACCACCACCGGATACTCGCTCCCCTGCGACCGGTGGATCGTCACCGCGTACGCGTGCGCCAACTCGTCCAGCTCGTCGAAGTCGTACGGCACCTCCTCGTCCTCGTCCGTGAGCACGGTCAGCCGCTGGTCGTCCACGCTGAGCGAGGTCACCACTCCCACTGTGCCGTTGAAGACCCCGTTCCGCCCCTTGTCGTAGTTGTTCCGGATCTGCGTCACCTTGTCCCCCACCCGGAACGTCCGCCCGCCGAACCGCCGCTCCGCCAGCCCCTCCCGGGCCGGCGTCACCGCCGCCTGCAGCAGCGTGTTCAGGTTGCCCGCGCCCGCCGGCCCCCGGTGCATCGGCGCCAGCACCTGGACGTCCCGCCGCGCGTCGAACCCGAACCGCTGCGGGATCCGCCGCGCCACCACGTCCACCGTCAGCCCGGCCGCCCGCTCGGCGTCGTCCTCCACGAACAGGAAGAAGTCCGCCAACCCCTCCGTCAACGGCGGCAGCCCCTCGTTGATCCGGTGCGCGTTGGTCACCACCCCCGACTGCTGCGCCTGCCGGAAGATCCTGGTCAACCGCACCGACGGGATCGGCCCGCCGTCCGCCAGCAAGTCCCGCAGCACCTCGCCCGCCCCCACCGACGGCAACTGGTCCACGTCCCCCACGAACAGCAGGTGCGCTCCCGGCGCCACTGCCTTGACCAGCTTGTTCGCCAGGATCAGGTCCAGCATCGACGCCTCGTCCACCACCACCAGGTCGGCGTCCAGCGGCTGGTCCCGGTCGTACGCGGCGTCGCCGCCGGGCTTCAGCTCCAGCAGCCGGTGCACCGTCGAGGCCTCCACCCCGGTCAGCTCCGCCAGCCGCTTCGCCGCCCGGCCCGTCGGCGCCGCCAGCACCACCTTCGCCCGCTTCGCCAGCGCCAGCGTCACGATCGACTTCACCGTGAACGACTTGCCGCAGCCCGGCCCGCCCGTCAGCACCGCGACCTTCTCGGTCAGCGCCAGCCGCACCGATTGCTCCTGCTCCGGCGCCAGCTCCGCACCCGTCCGCTTCGCCAGCCACCCCAGCGCCACCGGCCAGTCCACGTCCGCGAACCACGGCATCCGGTCCGACTCCGCCCGCAGCAGCCGCAGCAGCTGGTTCGCCAGCGAGATCTCGGCCCGGTGGAACGGCACCAGGTACACGGCGGTGATCGGCTCGCCCGCCTCACCCGGCACCGACTCCCGCACCACCCCCTCCGCGGCCACCAACTCCGCCAGGCAGTCGATCACCAGCCCGACGTCCACCTGCAACAGCTTCACGCCGTCCGCGATCAGCCGCTCCTCCGGCAGGTAGCAGTGCCCCTGGTCGCTGCTCTGCGACAGCGCGTACTGCAGCCCCGCCTTCACCCGCTCCGGGCTGTCGTGCGGGATCCCCACCGCCTGGGCGATCCGGTCCGCCGTCAGGAACCCGATGCCCCAGACGTCCGCCGCCAGCCGGTACGGCTCGTTCTTCACCACCCCGATCGAGCCGTCCCCGTACTGCTTGTAGATCCGCACCGCGAGGGACGTCGACACCCCCACGCCCTGCAGGAAGACCATCACCTCCTTGATGGACTTCTGCTCCTCCCAGGCCGCCGCGATCTTCTTCGTCCGCTTCGGCCCCAGCCCCGGCACCTCGATCAGCCGGCCCGGCTCGTTCTCGATCACGTCCAGGGTCTCCACCCCGAACCGCTCCACGATCCGCTCGGCGAACCGCGGCCCGATCCCCTTGATCAGCCCCGAGCCCAGGTAGCGCTGGATGCCCTGGACCGTCGCCGGCAGCACCGTCGTGTAGTTCTCCACCACGAACTGCCGGCCGTACTGCGGGTGCGACCCCCACCGCCCGTGCAGCCGCAGCGACTCCCCCGGCTGCGCCCCCAGCAGCGCCCCCACCACGGTCAGCAGGTCGTTGCCGCCGCGCCCGGTGTCCACCCGGGCGACCGTGTAACCGGTCTCCTCGTTGGCGTAGGTGATCCGCTCCAGCACCCCCTCCACCTGGGCGAGCTGGCGCGGCGGGTCCGCCTGCCCCACCGGCGACTGCCGCGTCTGCCTGGCCACCGGGCCCCCTCCGTCCGTGCGGGTGCGCTTCCGCCTCGCACCGTACCGCCTGCGTCGGACAGTCCGTGCGGTCACGCTCCGTCTCCGCCGGTGCGGCAGCGCGTGCGGCGGCGGGCGCCCCGGTGCCAGGGTGGAAGCGGTACTCCCACCCCCTTGCCCGCGCCCCGCCGCGTCCCCGGCGCGACGGGCGCCGCCGAAGGAGCCGCGCCGCCATGCTCTCCACCGCCTTCGCCCCCGGCTCGCCCAACTGGCTCGACCTCACCAGCCCGGACACCGCCGCCTCGGTCGCGTTCTACCGCACGGTGTTCGGCTGGAGCTTCTCCTCCGCCGGGCCCGAGGCCGGCGGCTACGGCCTCTTCCAGCAGGACGGCCGCACCGTCGCCGCCCTCGGACCGTTCAGCGACGAGAACGCCCGCGCCGGCTGGACGATCTACTTCTGCACCCACGACGCCGACCGCACCACCGAACTGGTCGAGGCCGCCGGCGGCAAGGTCCGCTTCGCCCCCTTCACCGTGTTCACCAGCGGCCGGATGGCCGGCTACACCGACCCGGTCGGCGCCGACTTCGCCGTCTGGCAGCCCCACGACACCGCGGGTCTGGACGCCGTCACCGAGCCGGGCACGTTCTGCTGGGCCGAGTGCTACAGCGTCGACGCCGAGGCGGCCAAGGCGTTCTACCGCGCCGTCTTCTCCTGGCAGGAGCAGGACGTCCCGCTCGGCGAGGTCATGTACACCGTCCTCACGCCGGCCGGCGGCGGCACGGAGGACGCGCTCGGCGGCCTCATGCAGCTCGGACCCGAGCACACCGCCGCCGGGACCGCCTCGCACTGGCTGCCCTACTTCGAGGTCGTCGACGTGGACGCCGCCGTCGCGCTCGCCGAACGGCTCGGCGCGACCGTCCGGGTCCCCGCCACGGACGTGCACGGCGTCGGCCGGCTCGCCCAGCTGGTCGACCCCCACGGCGCCGTCCTCGCCGTCATCACCAGCACGGTGCAGGGCGGGTGACGGCAGGTCACCGGCCGGGTCGGGCCCTGAGGGGCCCGGAAGGGGCGCTGAAGGGGCACTGAGGGGGCTGGCGGCGTCGGCGGGGGCGGGCGGGGGGACACGAGGGCCCACGGGTGGGTGGGACGGGCCCTCAGGGGCTGCCTAGGCTGTGATCATGACCGATCTGACGATCCGCCGGGCCACCGCCGACGACCTGCCGGCGATAGTGGCCATGCTCGCCGACGACCCCCTGGGCGCCACCCGTGAGAGCCCCGACGACCTCACCCCCTACCGCGACGCCTTCGCCCGCATCGACGCCGACCCGCACCAGCACCTGGTCGTCGCCGAACGCGCCGGCCGGACCATCGGCACGCTGCAGCTCACCGTCGTCCCGGGCCTCTCCCGGAAGGGCTCCACCCGGACGATCATCGAGGCGGTCCGGATCCACGCCGACGAACGCGGCAGCGGCCTCGGCACCGAACTGATCCGCTGGGCGATCGAGCGCTCGCGCGAACTCGGCGCCGACCTCGTCCAGCTGACCTCCGACGCGACCCGCACCGACGCCCACCGCTTCTACGAGCGCCTCGGCTTCGTCGGCTCGCACCTCGGCTTCAAGCTCCCGTTGTAGTACGCCTTCCGCATCCCGCCGTAAAACGCAGAGAACCCCCACCCGGGATCCGGGTGGGGGTGCTCTGTGAATGATTGTTCGGCGGCGTCCTACTCTCCCACAGGGTCCCCCCTGCAGTACCATCGGCGCTGTGAGGCTTAGCTTCCGGGTTCGGAAT
>NZ_JBHXTG010000150.1:0-5698 GCF_042677465.1 Kitasatospora sp. NPDC127111 | reverse complement strand
TGGAGGTCAACTCGTAGCCCGCCCGGCCGGCCCCCGCGGCCGCCTGCCCCCCCGCGGGGGGGGGGCCCCCGCCGCCCCCCCCCCGGCCGCGGCCCCGGCAAGGGCCCGGCGCGGCCCCGGCACGGGTCCGCCCGGGCGTCGGCCGTACGCCCCGGCCTCCGTGCTGCGACACACCTGGGCCGGGTGGGAGGACGTCAGCCGCGCCGCCGAGCACGCCGTCCCGGCGCCCGGGTCCGACCTCGGGTAGCCGCGCGGGCGGACGCCGGCCGGGCCGCGAGGCCCCGCGGAGGCGGGCGACGCCGCGCGCCGCCCGCCTCCGACGCGGCGTCAGGCCGAGGTGCGCGCCGCGCTGCCGACGGCGAGGGCGGCGGCCGCCGCGGCCGCGACCACGCCCGCCGCCATCAGCCCGTTCCGCGACCGCCAGGACAGGACCGACCAGCGGGAGTTGGCCGACAGCAGCGAGCCGACACTCAGCCAGGAGCCGCCCGACAGCGCGGAGAGCGCCGAGCCGACCGAGCCGAGGGACAGCACGCTGCCGACCGAGCCCACGGAGAGCACGGATCCGACCGAGCCGACCGATAGCGTCGAACCGACCGAGGCGACGGACAGGAGCGAGTCCTTGGACCAGAGCGACAGCGAGGAGGTGGAAGAGGTCATGGCTTGATCGTAAGCCGGGCGCCGGGCCGCGTCCCCTGTTCGCCGACCGGGTGCAGCTCGCCGGTGCGCGCCACCCGGCCGTACCAGTGGGCGCTGCTCTTCGGGGTGCGGGCCTGGGTGTCGTAGTCGACCCGGACCAGGCCGAAGCGCTTGTCGTAGCCGTACGCCCACTCGAAGTTGTCCAGCAGCGACCACAGGAAGTAGCCCCGGACGTCGGCGCCGTCGGCGAGGGACCGGTGCACGGCCGCCAGGTGGGCCCGGACGTACGCGGCGCGCTCCGGGTCGTCCACCGTGCCGTCCGGGCGGACCTCGTCCCGGTACGCCGCGCCGTTCTCGGTGACCATCAGCGGCAGCCCCGGGTGGCGCCGGGCCAGCCCGGTCAGCAGCTCGTGCAGCCCGGACGGGTCGACCGCCCAGCCCATCGCGGTGCGCTCGCCCGCGGCCTGGTGGAATCCCACCGCGTCCGCTCCCGGCCAGGGCGAGGGGCCGCCGCCGTGGCCGTCCTCGCGGGCCGGGGCGGCCCCCTCCGGGGTCGCGGAGACGACGGTCGGCGTGTAGTAGTTGACGCCCAGCCAGTCCAGCGGCTGATGGGCCGCCTCCGGGTCGCCGGGCCGGACGAAGGACCAGTCGGTGAGGTGCGCGGTGTCGTCCAGCAGGTCCTCGGGGTAGGCGCCCTCCAGCATCGGGCCGAGGAAGACCCGGTTCCCGACCGCGTCGATCCGGCGCACCGCCTCCCGGTCCGCGGCCGACGGGGTGAGCGGACGCACCGCGTGCAGGTTGAGGGAGACGGACACCCGGGTGCCGGCCGGCAGTGCGGACCGCAGCGCCCGGACGGCCAGCCCGTGGCCCAGGTTCAGGTGGTGGGCGGCGCGCAGGGCGGCCACCGGATCGGTCCGGCCGGGGGCGTGCACGCCGGACCCGTAGCCGAGGAAGGCGCTGCACCAGGGCTCGTTGAGGGTGGTCCACTGCCCGACCCGGTCGCCGAGCGCGTCGCCCACCAGCGCGGCGTACTCGGCGAACCGCTCGGCGGTCGCCCGCTCCGGCCAGCCGCCGGCCGCCTCGAGCTCCTGCGGGAGGTCCCAGTGGTACAGCGTGGCGACGGGCGTGATCCCGGCGGCGAGCAACTCGTCGGCGAGCCGGCGGTAGAAGTCCAGCCCCCGCTGCACGGCGGGGCCGCGGCCGGTGGGCTGGACGCGCGGCCAGGCGACCGAGAAGCGGTAGGCGGTCAGCCCGAGCCCGGCCATCAGCCGGACGTCCGCGCGGAAGCGGTGGTAGTGGTCGGTGGCGAGGTCGCCGGTGTGGTCCTGGAAGACCTTGCCCGGGGTGCGGCAGAAGGTGTCCCAGATCGACGGCGTCCGGCCGTCCTCGGCGACGGCGCCCTCCACCTGGTAGGCGGAGGTGGCCGCGCCCCAGAGGAAGCCGGCCGGGAAGCGGGGGTTCAGGGCGGAGTCGGTCACGACGGGTGCTCCCAGGGTGTGCGGGGACGGAGGGCGCGCGGTCAGTTCTTCACCGCGCCGGCGGTGATGCCGCCCACGATGTGTTTGCCCAGCAGGGCGAAGACGAGCAGCAGCGGCACCGTCGAGACGAGCGCGCCGGTCAGCACGATCGCCTGGTTCACGCTGTGGTTGCCCGAGCCGAGCCCGGCCAGCGCGACCTGGAGGGTGGGGCTGCCGTCCGGGGTGAGGGCGATGAACGGCCAGAAGAAGTCGTTCCACGCCTGGACGAAGACCAGCATGCCGAGCACGGCCATGGCCGGCCGCGCGACCGGGAACACCACGTGCCAGACCACCCTCAGGCTGTGTGCGCCGTCCACCCGGGCGGCCTCGACCAACTCCACGGGCAGGGCCTCCAGCAGGTACTGCCGCATGAAGAACACCCCGAACGCGGCGACCAGGGACGGCAGGACGACCGACTGCAGCTGGTCGACCCAGCCCAGGTCGGTGATGATCTGGTACAGCGGGATCACGCTGAGCTGCGGAGGGATCGTCATGGTGGCCACCACCAGGGCGAGCAGGACGTTCCGGCCGCGGAACGGCAGCTTGGCGAAGGCGAAGCCGGCCAGCGTGGAGAACAGCACGGTGGAGAGCGCCACCAGGCCGGCCACCACGGTGGTGTTGACCAGCGCCTCGCCCAGGTCCACCTGGTTCCAGGCGAAGGCGAGGTTGTCGAGCAGGTGCCCGCCCGGCAGCAGCGGCGCCGGGGCCGCGACCACGCGCTCCCCGGTGTGCGAGGCGGCGATCAGGTTCCAGTACAGCGGGAACAGCGAGACCAGCGCGGCGAGGCCGAGCAGGACGTACGTGAGCGGCCCGGCGTGGTGTTGGCGCCCCGCGGACGGCCGCAGGCGGCGCCGGTAGGTGCGTGGGGCGGGCCCGGAGGCGGTGAGTGCGGGGGTCCCGGGTGTGGTGGTCACGGATCAGCCCTTCCTGCGGCGCAGACGGACGACGAGGGCCCGGGCGGCGCCGAGCAGCAGCGGGAACAGCAGCATCACCCAGGCGATCGCGGAGGCCTGGCCGAGCGCGCCGGTCACCCAGCCCTTCTCGTACATCAGCAGGCTCAGCGTCTGGAACTGGTTGCCGCTGCCGCCGCTGACCCCCAGGCTGCCGCCGAACAGCATCGGCTCGCCGAACAGCTGGGTCGCCCCGATCGTGGACACCACGACGGTGAACAGGATCGTCGGGCGGATCGACGGGATGGTCACGCTGACGAACTGCCGCCAGCGCGAGGCCCCGTCCAGCGCCGCCGCCTCGTAGAGGTCCTGCGGCACGGCCTGCATCGCGGCCAGGTAGATCAGCGCGTTGTAGCCCGTCCACCGCCAGGTCACGATCACCGAGACGGCGATCTGCGCGGGCCATTTGGAGGACTCCCAGTCCACCGGGTCGAAGCCCACCCGGTCGAGCACGGTGTTGACCAGCCCGTAGTCGCTGTTGAAGAGCTGGGCGAAGACCAGCGTGGCGGCGGCGATCGACGTGGCGTACGGCGCGAGCACCGCGACCCGGAGGAAACCGCGGCCGCGGACCCGGTAGTTGAGCAGGTGCGCCAGGCCGAGCGCGAGCAGCAGCTGCGGGACGGTCGAGATGACGCCGATGGTGAAGGTGTTGGCCAGCGCGTTCCAGAAGAAGTCGCTGTCCCACAGGTCGGTGTAGTTCCGCAGCCCCCGCCACTCGGCCTCGCCGCCGAGCTCGACGCGGTGCAGCGAGAGCCAGCCGGTGTAGATCAGCGGGAAGAGCCCGAAGGCGGCGAAGCAGAGGAAGAACGGCGCGACGAACGCGTACGGCGCCGCCTTGAGGTCCCAGCGGTGGAGCTTCCGCCTCCAGGCCGCCCGCGGCGGGCGGCCGGTCGGCGGGGGAGGGGCGGTGGTGACGGAGGGCGGCGGGCCGGGCGGCGGGGTGCCGTCGGCCGCCACCCGGACGGGGCTGGACACGGGGGCGTCCTTCCGGGTCGGTGCCTGCGGGTGACGTGGTGGCGTGCCTGGGGCCATCCGCGGCGGAGTGGCCCCCGGCGGGGCCCGCTACTTCTGGACCTTGTCGTCGACCAGCTTCTTGACGTTCGCCCAGGCCTGGGCCGGATCGGTCCCGCGCTGCTCGATGTCGAGGACGCCGTTGTCGGTGAGGAAGGTCTTCACCTGACCGTCCCAGCGGCTGATCGGCACCGCCCGGATGCCGGCCGCGGCCTCGGAGTAGATCCGGCCGACCGGCGTGTCTCCGAAGTACGGCAGCTTGGCGTCCCGGACGGCGGCGGAGGTCAGGGTGTCCTTGGACGAGGGGATGTTGCCGTTCACCGCGAACACCTTGGCGTGCTGCGCCGGCGCGGTCAGCCAGGCGGCGAGCTTGGCCGCCTCCTCGACGTGGGCGCCCGACTTCGGGACGGCGAGGAAGGCGCCGCCCCAGTTGCCGGCCACCGGCGCCGGCGCGATGTCCCACTTGCCCTGGTTCTCCGGGCCGCCCTGCTCCTTGATGATGCCGGTCATCCAGCTCGGGCAGGCGACGGTGGCGAACTTGTTGTTCTTGAAGCCGGCGTTCCAGGTGCCCTTCTCGTCGAACTGGCGCAGCTTGGCGGTGAGCCCGCCGGTGGCCGCCGCCGTGGCGATGGACCAGGCCTTCTTGACGCCCGGGCTGTTCTGGTAGTCCAACTCGCCCTTGGTGTCGGCGTACTGGACCGGCTCGCTGGAGACCACGGCGTTGAACAGGCCGCTGGCCGAGTCGTGGAAGGCGGTGCCTTCGGGGGCCTTGGCCTGGTAGGCGCGGCCGGCCTCGAGGAACCTGTCCCAGCTGCCCGCCCAGAGCGCGCCGACCTGGGTGCGGTCGGTGGGCAGCCCCGCCTTGGCGAAGAGGTCCTTGTTGTAGCAGACGGCCATCGGGCCGATGTCGGTGCCGAGCCCGATGACCTTGCCGTCCGCGGTGGTGGCCTGCTTGGTCTTCCAGTCCAGGAAGGCGTTGACGTCCGCGCCGCCGGTCCTGGACAGGTCCACCCACTTGCCGGCCAGGGTGGGCCCGGTGGCCTCGGCGATGAAGCCGACCTCGACGGCCTGGATGTCGGCGAGGCCGCTGTCCCGGGAGAGCCGCAGCTTGAGGGTGTCCCAGTACTTCTGGCCGTCGGCCACGTTGGACTCGACGATCTTGATGTTGGGGTGCAGCTTCTCGTACTCGGCGTAGAGCTTGGCGCCGGTCTCGTTGTCGTAGCCGAAGGACCCGAAGGTGCCGACCCGCAGGGTGATGGTTCCGCCGTCGCCGGCGGAGGCCTGGTGCCCGCTGCCGCTGCTGCAGCCGGCCAGCAGGGCGCCGGCGGCGATCAGGGCGGCGGACACGGTGAGGCGTCCTGGTCTGGTGCGAGTGCGGGTGCTCGTGCTCGTGCTGGTGGCGTTCGTACGGGTGCGGGTGCTGCGCATGCCACTCTCCTCGTCCGGGATGGTGCGGGGCGCGCCGGTGGGTGGGGACGTGGGGGGGGGGCCGAATTAGGAATTGTGGGGAGCCACCTCACGCACCGAATGGTGGGAGGTTTTTGGGGGCGGGGGGTATATATTTATGGGGGTATCCGAGGCGCA
>NZ_JBHXTG010000149.1:0-6116 GCF_042677465.1 Kitasatospora sp. NPDC127111 | reverse complement strand
GTCCTCGGCCTGGTTGGCGCGGCGGCGGCCCTCGAAGGTGAACGGACGGGTGACCACACCGATCGTCAGGGCGCCCAGCGAACGCGCGATGTTGGCGACCACGGGGGCGCCACCGGTGCCGGTGCCGCCGCCGGTGCGGCCGGGGGCGGCGGCGCCCCGCCCAAGGCCGCCACCGCGGTCAAGGTCGGCCAGCCCGCGACCGTGGACTTCACCGACAAGCAGAGCCAGAAGAGCGCCAAGCTGGAGGTCACCGTCACCGGTTGGGAGACCGGCTCGGTCGAGGACCTCAAGGCCGCCAAGATCAGCACCACCGGCCTGGACGGCCGCACCATCATCTACCTCAACTACACGATGAAGAACCTGAGCGACACCACGCTCTCCTTCACCGCACCGGACTCGAAGTTCGTCGCCTTCGACCAGGCCGGCAAGAACGGCATCTTCGTCATGACCGCCGCCACCCCGCTGCCCAAGTGCACGGCCGCGAAGTTCCAGGGCTTCGCGAAGGGCTCCGAGGTCAAGGGCTGCCAGATCATCTCGCTGCCCGGCAACGCCGTCAGCGCGGTTGGCTACACCGACCTGACCGACCCGCTCAAGCTCCAGGCCTCCTGGGCGAAGTGACGCCCGATCGCACGACAACGGCCCCTGCCTCCCGTCCGGGAGGCAGGGGCCGTGGCACGTCGGCGGGGACAGCCGGGCTCAGTAGTCCTCGTCGTCGCCCTCGATGGCCGCCTGGCGGCCGCTGGAGAGCGCCTCGAAGGCGAGGAACTCGGCCTCGGCCGCGTCCCGGCCCTTCTGCTTCTCGCGGCGGCGGTCGACCGCCGGGCGCGGCGTCTCGAAGCGGTGGTCCTCACCGCGGCGGCCGAGCATCTCGGCACCGGCGGCCATGGTCGGCTCCCAGTCGAAGACGACCGCGTTCTCGTCCGGGCCGATGATGACGGTGTCGCCCTCGTGGGCCCCGACCTTCCACAGCTGCTCCTCGACGCCGAGGCGGGCCAGCCGGTCGGCGAGGTAACCGACGGCCTCGTCGTTGGCGAAGTCGGTCTGGCGGACCCAGCGCTCCGGCTTGCTGCCGCGGATGCGGTAGGCGCCGTCCTCCTCGGTGATGGTGAAGCCGGCGTCGTCCACGGCCTTGGGGCGCAGCACGATCCGGGTCGACTCCTCGACCGGCTTGGCGGCGCGGGCCTCGGCGACGATCTGCGCCATCGCGAAGCTGAGCTCGCGCAGGCCCTTGCGGGAGGCGGCGGACACCTCGAAGACGCGGTAGCCGCGCTCCTCCAGCGAGGCCCGGGTGAGGTCGGCGATGTCCTGGCCGTCCGGGACGTCGATCTTGTTGAGGGCGACCAGGCGCGGCCGGTCGTCGAGGCCGCCGTACTCGGCCAGCTCGGCCTCGATGGTCTCCAGGTCGGTGAGCGGGTCGCGGCCGGGCTCCAGGGTGGCGCAGTCCAGCACGTGCACCAGCACGGAGCAGCGCTCGACGTGCCGCAGGAACTCCAGGCCGAGGCCGCGGCCCTGGCTGGCGCCCGGGATCAGGCCGGGGACGTCGGCGACGGTGTAGACGGTGTCGCCGGCGGTGACCACGCCGAGGTTGGGGATCAGGGTGGTGAACGGGTAGTCCGCGATCTTCGGCTTGGCGGCGGAGAGCACCGAGATCAGCGAGGACTTGCCGGCGCTCGGGTAGCCGACCAGGGCCACGTCGGCGACGGACTTGAGCTCCATGACGATGTCGCGGGCCTCGCCGGGCTCGCCGAGCAGCGCGAAGCCGGGCGCCTTGCGGCGGGCCGAGGCGAGCGCGGCGTTGCCGAGGCCCCCGCGGCCGCCGGCCGCGGCGACGAAGCTGGTGCCGTGGCCGACGAGGTCGGCGAGCACGTTGCCCTGCTTGTCCATCACGACGGTGCCGTCCGGCACCGGCAGGACGAGGTCCTGGCCGTCGGCGCCGGTGCGGTGGCCGCCCGCGCCGGGCTTGCCGTTGGTCGCCTTGCGCTTGGGCGAGTGGTGGTACTCGAGCAGGGTGGTGACCTGGGCGTCCACGGTGAGGATGACGCTGCCGCCCTCGCCGCCGTTGCCGCCGTCCGGTCCGCCGAGCGGCTTGAACTTCTCCCGGTGCACGGAGGCGCAGCCGTGGCCCCCGTTACCCGCGGCGACGTACAGCTCGACGCGGTCCACGAAGGTGGTCATGGGTGTGCCTCCAGTTACGAAGAAGTCTGTGTTCTACCTGCGGTAAAGCACGAAGGGTGGACCGGATCATTCCGGCCCACCCTTCATTGTGAGTCTTGTCGGACTCAGGCCTCGGTGGCCACGATGTTGACGACCTTGCGGCCGCGGCGGGTGCCGAACTGCACGGCACCGGCGGTCAGCGCGAACAGGGTGTCGTCGCCACCGCGACCGACGCCCGCACCCGGGTGGAAGTGGGTGCCACGCTGGCGGACGAGGATCTCGCCGGCGGAGACGACCTGGCCGCCGAAGCGCTTCACGCCGAGGCGCTGGGCGTTCGAGTCACGGCCGTTGCGGGTAGAGCTTGCGCCCTTCTTGTGTGCCATCTCGCTATCCCCTTACTTGCTGACGGAGTCGATGCTCGTGATCCGCACAGCGGTGTGCTGCTGGCGGTGACCCTGGCGGCGACGGTAACCGGTCTTGTTCTTGTAGCGCAGGATGACGATCTTGTCGCCCTTGGTCTGGTCGACCACCTCGGCGTGAGCCTTCACGCCGGCCAGCACCCACGGGTCGGAGGTGACAGCGTCACCGTCGACGACCAGGATGGTGGAGAGCTCCACCGAGTCACCCGGCTTGGCCTCGATACGGTCGATCTCCAGCACGTCGCCGACGGCGACCTTGTGCTGGCGGCCGCCTGCGCGAACGATCGCGTACATGCGGTACCCCATTTCTAACTCGGTCGGAGCTCCTGATGCCAGCCGCCTGGGTACGGACACAGGGGCCTCCCCCGGAGCCTCTGACGAGGATCCGGGAGGTGATGTGCTCGGGAGCAAGGCGTAGACACGCCGAGGGTCAAGAATACGGACCGGCCGCCGCGGGGGCAAACCGGACCGTACGGACCCGGGGCCGGCGGTCGCCGGCCCCGGGCCACGGGCACTACTCGGCTGCCGAATCACCCTCGGCGGCCGCGGCCTTCTTGGCCGCCGCGCTGGTCCGCTTGGTGGCGGTCTTGCGGGCGGTGGTCTTCTTCGCGGCCGCCGTGGTCTTCTTGGCGGCCGTCTTCTTCGCGGCGGTCTTGCGGGCGGCCCGCTTCTTCGGGGCCGGCGCCTCCTCGGCGGGCTCCTCGGTCGCGGCGGGCGCCTCGGCGGCGGCCTCGGCGACCTCCACGGCCTCCGCGGCCTCAGTGGCCTCGGTGACCTCCGCGGCGGGCGCCTCGGCCGGCTCGACGGCGGCCGGAGCCTCCGCGGGCGCCTCCGCCGGGGCCGCGGCGACGACCTCGACCGGGGCCTCGGCCGGCGCCTCGGCGGCCGCGAAGGCCGCCTCCAGCGCCGCGTCGGCCCGGGCCTGCAGCACCACGATCTCGGCCTCGGCCGGCGCACCGGCCGGAGCCGTCGCCTTGCGCACCGCACGGCGGCGGGTGCGGCCGGCGGGCGCCGGAGCGGCCGGGATCTCGACCAGGCTCGGCTGGGCCTCGGCGGGCTCGGCGACGACCGGAGCCTCGGCCTCGGCCTCGACCACCGGCACCTCGATCGCCAGCTGCCCCTCGATCTCCTCGCGCTCGGGCGCCTCGACGGCCGCCTCGACCGCTTCGACGGCCTCGGCGACCTCCACGGCGGCCTCGGCAACGGCCTGCGGCTCCTCCTGGGCCGCCCCGCCCTTGCCCCGGCGACGGCGCTTGCCGCCGCCCGAGGCCGCCTCGCCGGCCGGAGCCGCCGGAGCGTGGACGTGGGCGCTCGGCTGCTCCATGTGCACGATCACGCCGCGGCCGTTGCAGTGCACGCACGCCTCGGAGAAGGACTCCAGCAGGCCCTGGCCGACCCGCTTGCGGGTCATCTGCACCAGCCCCAGCGAGGTGACCTCGGCCACCTGGTGCTTGGTCCGGTCCCGGCCCAGGCACTCCAGCAGGCGGCGCAGCACCAGGTCGCGGTTGGACTCCAGCACCATGTCGATGAAGTCGATCACGATGATGCCGCCGAGGTCGCGCAGCCGCAGCTGGCGCACGATCTCCTCGGCCGCCTCGATGTTGTTCCGGGTGACCGTCTCCTCCAGGTTGCCGCCCTGGCCGACGAACTTCCCGGTGTTGACGTCGATGACGACCATCGCCTCGGTGCGGTCGATCACCAGCGAGCCGCCGCTGGGCAGCCAGACCTTGCGGTCCAGCGCCTTCATCAGCTGCTCGTCGATCCGGTAGGTGGCGAACACGTCCACCTCGGAGGTCCAGCGCTGGAGCCGCTCGGCGAGGTCCGGGGCCACGTTGGAGACGTAGTCGTGGATGGTGTTCCACGCCTCGTTGCCGGAGACGATGACCTTGGTGAAGTCCTCGTTGAAGATGTCGCGGACGACCCGGACGGTCATGTCCGGCTCGCCGTACAGCAGCGCGGGGGCGTTGCCGGTCGCGGCCTTCTTCTGGATCTCCTCCCACTGCTGCTGCAGGCGCTGGACGTCGCGGGTCAGCTCCTCCTCGGAGGCGCCCTCGGCGGCGGTGCGCACGATGACGCCCGCGTCGTCCGGGACGATCTTCTTGAGGATCTGCTTCAGCCGGGCGCGCTCGTTCTCCGGCAGCTTGCGGGAGATGCCGGTCATCGAGCCCTCGGGCACGTAGACCAGGTAACGGCCGGGCAGCGAGATCTGGCTGGTCAGCCGGGCGCCCTTGTGGCCGATCGGGTCCTTGGAGACCTGCACCAGCACGGACTGGCCGGACTTCAGCACCGACTCGATCCGGCGCGGGCCGCCGTGGCCGCCCAGCGAGCCGAAGTTGACCTCACCGGCGTAGAGCACCGCGTTGCGGCCCTTGCCGATGTCGACGAAGGCGGCCTCCATCGACGGCAGCACGTTCTGGACCTTGCCCAGGTAGACGTTGCCGACGTACGAGGTGGCCTGCTCCTTGTTGACGTAGTGCTCGACCAGCACGCCGTCCTCGAGGACGCCGATCTGGGTGCGCTGGCCGTTCTGGCGCACCACCATGACGCGCTCGACCGACTCGCGGCGGGCCAGGAACTCGGCCTCGGTGATGATCGGCACCCGGCGGCGGCCCAGCTCGCGGCCCTCGCGGCGGCGCTGCTTCTTGGCCTCCAGACGGGTGGAGCCCTTGATGGACTGCACCTCGTCCGGGTCGAACGACGGCTCGGTGGAGCGGCGGCGCGGCTCGCGCACCTTCACCACCGTGCGGACGCCGTCCTCGGTGGTCTCGGCGGCCTCGGTGGCGCCGGCCTCACCGCTGCGGCGGCGACGGCGGCGACGGCGGCGGGACGACGCCAGGCCGGCGGACAGCTCGTCCTCCTCCTCGCCTTCCTCCTCCTCGTCGGCGGCGGCAGCGGCCGGCTCCTCGACGGACTGCTCGGCCTCGACGGCCTCGGCCTCGAACTCCTCGGCCTCGCCACGGCGGCGGCGACGGCCGCCCCGGCGGCGACGGCGGGACGGACGGCCGTCCTCCTCCCACTCGCCCTCGGCCTCGGGACCGGTGGCGGCGGGGGCCTCGACGGCGGCCGGGGCCTCGACGACGGGCGCCTCGACCGGCTCCTCGACGACGGGCTTGCGGCGGGCCGGGGTCTGCACGCGCACCTGGGTGCGGGTGCGACGGCGGCGGCCGACGCCGCTGTACTCGTACTCGTCGTCCTCCTCGCGGGCCACGGCCGGGGTCTCGGCCGGAGCGGCCTCGGCGGCCGGCTGCGGGGCGGACGGGGCGACGTAGGGCGCGGGCTCCTGGAAGACCGGCGCCTGGAAGATCGCGGTGGACGGGCGGACCGCGCGGCGGCGCACCCGGTGGGTCGGCTCGGCCTCGGCGGCGGGGGCCGGGGCGGGCGCGGCGGCCGGCTCGGGCGCGACGGCCTCGGCCGCCTCCTCGGCGGGCTCCTCCTCGACGGCCGGCTCCTCGGCCACCGGCTCCTCGGCCGGGGCCTCGACGACCGGCGCGGCCTCGGCCACCCGGCGGCGGCGCGGACGGCGGGCCGGCGCGGCCGGAGCCC
>NZ_JBHXTG010000148.1:0-6121 GCF_042677465.1 Kitasatospora sp. NPDC127111 | reverse complement strand
TCCTCGCCGCCCAGGGCCCCGGCGCCTGGCCCGTCTGCTCCGTCAAGGCCGGCCTCACCAAGTAACACCCCCGGCTCCGAGCAGCCACCCCCGGCGAACCACGCCCGGCACCCGCCACCACAACGACGCCGCCGCACCGACCGCCCCCACGGGCCGAGTCCGGTACGGCGGCGTCGTGGCGTTCCCGGAGCCGCGGGACGGACAGCCTCCCGGGCCGTCGTCTCCAGGTCCCCACCCGCCCGCGCCGCGCCGCCACCATCCGCACCTCGTGCCCGGCGCCCGGCCGCCGGAACGACGGCAGGCGGGAGGCTCCGGCGGACGGGAGGCGCCGCCGGGCGGGAGGCTCCGCCGGATAACCCGTCGCGGGCGGGGACGGTGCTGTGGCAGGGTGCGGGCCGGGTCCCGCCGTCCCGCGGCGGCCCGAACCGCCCGACCGCCGATCAGTGTTGACCACGGGAGCGCCCGATGACGATGCCAGCGCGCATGGTCCCGCTGCTGGAGCAGTACGACTTCGCCCGCAAGCGCCTCGCCGACCGCCCGGCCGGGCCGGTGGTGGACAGCGGCAACGGGACGGACGTCGCGGTCGGTCCGCTGACGGACGACGAGTACCTGTGGGAGCCGGTCCTCGACTGCTGGTCGGTGCGCCGGCACTCCGACGGACCCGGGGCGCGCGCGACCCTGCTGGTCGGCGCGGGAGACTGGGGCCGCGACGCCACCCCGGCCCCGCACTCGGTTCCCCCGCCGTTCACCACCTTGGCCTGGCGCCTCAGCCACCTGACCGAGATGCTCGCCCTCCGGGCCGACCACACCGGGGGCAGCCGATCGCTCACCCGGGACGACCTGCCGGTGGCCGGGGAGGCGGAGAGCGCGATCGCGGCGTTCGAGGCGGCGGCCGACGCCTGGCGGGCGGTTCTGGTCGCCACCGACGACGCGGCGCTCGACACCGTCGGCCACAGCAGCTACCCGTACGGCAGCGACCCGGAGGACCCGTTCATCGACATCGTCTGGTGGGTCAACCAGGAGCTGCTCCACCACGGCGCCGAGATCGCCCTCATGCGCGACCTCCACCGCGCCCCGGCGTGGCCGGCCTGACGGCGTCCCGGCCGACCGCACCGTCCGGCGCCGCCCCTCCCGCACCGCCCCTCCCGCACCGTCCCTCGCGCACCGCGGCTCCCGCGGTCACTCCGGGCGGGGCGGGAGCGGCAGCGGGAGGGCGGGCAGGCCGTCGATGCTGGTGCCGATGTACGGCTTGCCCTCGCAGTAGGTGTTGAACTCCTCGTCCGTCTTGCGGTCGAAGTACTGCACGTGGAGGTCCCGGTCCGCGCGGTAGTCCATCAGCGGCACCGCGAACCCGCACGAGTCGCTCACCCGGTCCGCCTTCACCAGCACGATCGCCCGCAGCGCGGACCCGTCGGCCGCGGGGTCGAAGTGCCGCAGCAGTCCGGCGAACCGGTCGTCGTCGCGGAACACCGGCTCGCCCCGCCCGTGCACCCGGACGACGGTCGGCGGCCCGTCGAAGGCGCACCACATGAGGGTGATCCGCCCGTTCTCCCGGAGGTGCGCGATGGTCTCCGCCGTCGATCCCCCGAAGTCCAGGTACGCCAGCGTGAGTTCGTCGATCACGGCGAGCGTGCCCGACCGCCCCTTGGGCGAGAGGTTCACATGCCCGTCGGCGGCGAGCGGCGCCGTGGCGACGAAGTAGACGGGCTGACGCTCGATGAAGTCCCGGAGACGGCCGTCGATTTTCTCGTAGGTTTTTCCCATGCCGGGAATTCTCCACGGGATCCCAGATGCCGAGAACACCCCTCCCGTATGACGAGACCCACACCGGGAAATGACGACGGAAGGACGGCCTCCGGCCGGTCCGGGAACGACGGGTGCCCCCGCGCGGTACGGCGCGGGGGCACCCGCGGGCCTCGGCCCGCGGCAGTCGAGGGGCGGCCGGCCGGTCCGCCGGCCGACCGGTCACCGCATCATGTACACGCTGTCCATGAACTCGATGATCTGCTGGTCCGTCAGGCGCTGGCCGTTGCGGTGGCCCATGGCCAGGTCGGCCTCGCTGATCATGCCCACCAGCCGCTCGCCGTCGATGACCGGGATGCGGCGGATCTGGTGCTGCTCCATCTTCTTCAGCACCGTGTCCATGGTGTCCTCGGCACGGACGCAGTGCAGGTGGCCGGCCATGTCCATGGCCTTCATGTCGGCCGGGTCCTTGCCCTCGGCGATACATCGGACCACGATGTCGCGGTCGGTGATGATGCCCTTCAGCTTCTGGTCGTCGCCGCAGATCGGGAGGGCGCCGACGTTCATGTCGCGCATCATCATGGCGGCTTCGGCGAGCGTCTGGTCGGCGCGGATGCACTGGGCACCGGTGTGCATGATGTCTCGGGCAGTGGTCACTGGGACTCCTTCTCAGGTCCGCCCCCTGGATACCGGCTGTTCCGGTGCGATCACCATAAGCAACAGCCGGACGCCCCGCGAGCCCACGGAGGAGCGCGAAGTCCGGCCCGGCACCGCTCCCGCGGCCGATACTGGGGTGGTGACGCAGGAACTCGCCGACCCGGTCGACGAAGCCGTCCGGGCCAGGCCGGCCACGACCTTGCGGCCGTACGTGGCCTGGTACTCCGGCTACCGCCAGCGCGGCATCGCGCCCGCCGTGCACCGGGGCCTGCCCTCGCCGTACCTGACCTTCATCCTCACCCTGGACGAACCGCTCACCGTGGCCGGCCACCCGGATCCGGCCCAGCCGGGCGGCAGCTACCCGACGCTGCTCGGCGGGCTGCACACGTCCCCCGCGCTGATCACCCACGACGGCCGGCAGTCCGGCGTCCAGATCGCCGTGCACCCCCTGGCCGCGCGGGCGCTGCTCGGCCTGCCGGCCGGCGAGCTGGGCGGGCTGGACGTCCCGGCCGAGGCGGTGCTCGGTACGGCGAGCGGGCGGCTCCAGGAGGAGCTCCAGCGGGCCGCCGGATGGCCGGAGCGGTTCGCCGCCCTGGACGGCGCCCTGCTGCGGGCCGCACGGCCGTCCGGACAGGTGCCGCCGGAGGTCGTCTGGGCCTGGCGGGCGCTGCGGCGCAGCGGCGGGGCGCTGCCGGTGGCGGCGCTGGCCCGGGAGACCGGGTGGAGCAGCCGGCACCTGCAGGACCGGTTCCGGCGCGAGACCGGGTTGACCCCGAAGGCCGCCGCCCGGGTGATCCGCTTCGACCGGGCGCGGCAGCTGCTCGGCGCGCCCGGGCCGGTGCCCCGGCTGGCGGAGCTGGCCGCGCGCTGCGGTTACTTCGACCAGGCCCACCTGGCGAGGGAGTTCCGTTCGCTGGCCGGCTGCGCGCCCAGCGTGTGGCTGGCGGAGGAGGGACCGGACGCGGCGAAGTTCCGAAACGTCCAAGGCGGGGCGGGTGCGGCGGCGCCAGAGTGGGAGCCGTGACGGCCGCCGGGGCCGCCACCACCGCCCGGAGGAGGACTCCCGCCATGGACACCAAGACTCCCGCCCCGCAGGTCTGGCCCAGCCTGCGCGCCCGTGACGCCCGGGGCCTGATCCGCTTCCTGGTGGACGCCTTCGGCTTCCGGGAGGTCGTCACGTACGGGGAGGGCGAGCTGGTCGCGCACGCCGAACTGGCCTGGCCGGAGGGCGGTGGCGTGATGCTCGGCTCGGACCGGCCCGACCCCGGGGGCGCCGCCCCCTGGCCGGGGCGGCCGGGCACCTTCACCGCGTACGTGGTCACGGCCGACCCGGACGCGGTGCACGCCCGCGCCGTCGCCGCCGGGGCCCGGATCACCACGGGCCTCCACGAGACCGACTACGGCTCGCGCGACTTCGCCGCCGACGACCCGGAGGGCAACCGCTGGTACTTCGGCACCTACCCGGGCGCGCCCCGCCCGGCGGCCGGCTGACCGGCGATGGCTCGGCAGCCACGGGCCGCCGCCCGCCCCGCACCCGCCCCCGGCGGGGAGGCACCCGCCCCTGCCGCGGAGCCGCCCGTCGAGCGGCTGCGGGCCGTCTGTCTGGCACTGCCCGAGGTGGCGGAGCGGGTCAGCCACGGCGAGCCGACCTGGTTCGCGGGGGCGGGCCGGCGGGTGCGGGTGTTCGTGATGCTGGCGGATCACCACCACGACGACCGGCTGGCGTTCTGGTGCCCGGCCCCGGCCGGCGCCCAGGAGTCCCTGATCGCCGAGGACCCGGCCCGCTTCTTCCGGCCCCCGTACGTCGGTCACCGCGGTTGGATCGGCGTCCACCTGGACGTGTCGCCGGTCGACTGGGCGCGGGTCGAGGACCTGGTGGCGGAGGCCCACGCCCTGGTGACCGGCTGAGCGGCAGCGGCCGCAGCTGCCGGAGGAGGTCCGGCGGGGGCCCGCCCAGGTGTTCGTGATGCTGCCGGAAGGGGCCTCGCCGTTCCGTTCGGGCGTCGCGGGCGGGCGCGGGCCGGCCGCCGACGAGGAGCTCGTCCGCCCGCCCTCGCCCCGCTCACGCGCTAGGGCGGGTCCGCGCGGCGGACGGCCGACCGGGCACGGCACCGGCCGGACGGGCAGACTGGCTGCGCGGGCCCCCGCGAACCCGCGCGGGGACCGGGCCCGGCTCGGAGGCGGCCATGCCGCAGATGGTGGTGGACGGGCGCACGCTCGCCCTGTCACACCTGGACAAGGTGTACTACCCCGGCACCGGCACGCTCAAGGGCGAGGTGCTGCGCTACTACGCCGCCGTGCACACCGCACTGCTGCCGCACCTGAAGGACCGGCCGGTGTCCTTCCTGCGCTGCCCGGACGGGGTGGAGGGGGAGGTGTTCATCGCCAAGAACCCGCCCGCCGGAACACCGCGCTGGGTGCGCACGGTGGAGGTGCCGAGCAGCAGCGGGAACCTCCGGCAGGTGGTGCTGGACGACGGCGCGGCGCTGCTCTGGGCGGCCAACCTGGGCTGCCTGGAGCTGCACGTCCCGCAGTGGCACGCCGCCGCGCCCGGGCAGGCGGACCGGCTGGTGCTGGACCTCGACCCGGGCGAGGGCGCGTCCGTGCTGACCTGCCGGACGGTGGCCGGTCTGCTGCGCGAGCGGTTGGCGGCGGACGGGCTGGACTGCTGGGTGAAGACCTCGGGCTCCAAGGGGCTGCACCTGCTGGTGCCGCTGGAGCCGACGCCGAGCACACGGGTCTCCGCGTACGCGAAGACGCTCGCGGCCGCGCTGGAGGCCGCCCACCCGGACTTGGTCGTGCACACCATGGCGAAGGCGCGGCGCACCGGCCGGGTACTGGTCGACTGGTCGCAGAACAACGCCAAGAAGACCACCGCCGCGCCCTACACCCTGCGGGCGCGATCCCGGCCGACGGTGTCCACGCCGGTCTCCTGGGCCGAGTTGGAGCGGGCCCGGTCGGAGGAGGACCTGGTCTTCACGATCGACGACGTCCCGGCGCGGCTCGCGGAGTCGGGCGACCTGTTCGCCCCGCTGCTCGACCCCGGCCGGGCCCGCCCCCTCCCGTCCGCGCCGTCCCCCGAACCCGAACCCGAGCCCGCACCCGCACCCGCACCCGCACGGAAGCCGGAGGCCGGGACCGAAGGCGAACCCGAACCCGAACCCGGACGCGAGCCGGGACGGAAGCCCGGATCCCGACGCGAGCCCGCACCCGGATCCGAGCGGGCCCGGGCACGGGCGAGCACCCGCAGCCCCCTCGTCCTGGACCCGCCCGTCGAGGTGATGCGCCCGGCCGCCGTCCCCGCCGTCCCCCCGCCGGACGGGCTGGGCGGCTCGGGCGTGCTGTACGAGCTGAAGCTGGACGGCTTCCGCTGCGTGGCGTTCGCGCGCGGGGACCGCCCGCCGTACCTCCAGTCACGGACCGGGCGGGACCTCGCCGGCGAGTTCCCGCCGATCGCCGCCGCCGTCGCCCGGCTGCCGGCCGGGCTGGTGCTGGACGCGGAACTGGTCGCCTGGCGCGACGGGCGGTTCGCCTTCGAGCAGCTGCTGCGCACCCGGCAGGCCCGTGCGGCCGACGACACCGCACTCGGGCTGATCGCCTTCGACGTCCTCGCCCTGCCCGGCCGCGACGTCCGGCGGCTGCCGCTCGTGGACCGGCGCCGGCTGCTCCTCGCGGCGCTCGCCGACGTGCCGCCGCCGATCCAGCCTGTGATGGCGACCAC
>NZ_JBHXTG010000147.1:0-6237 GCF_042677465.1 Kitasatospora sp. NPDC127111 | reverse complement strand
AAACGCTCGGCTGGGAAACCCCAGCCGAGCGTCTGGCTAAACTCCTCGCGGCCTAACCAACCGACCACGTGTTGCAACGATCGCTAGAAACCGCCTCCTGGACACCGGCCCTTCGCCGTGCACCGCGGGCTCAGCCGCGCAGCCGCTCCACGGCCGCCGCGACCCGCTCGTCCGTCGCCGTGAACGCGACCCGGACGAACCGCTCGCCGGCCGGCCCGTAGAAGTCGCCGGGCGCCACCAGGATGCCCAGCTCCGCGAGTTCGGCCACCGTCTCCCAGCACGGCCGGTCCTGGGTCGCCCACAGGTACAGGCTCGCCTCCGAGTGCTCGATCCGGAAGCCGTACGCCTCCAGCGCCGCCCGCAGCGCCGAGCGCCGGGCCGCGTACCGCCCGCGCTGCTCGGCCACGTGCGCGTCGTCCGCGAGCGCCGCGACCGTCGCCGCCTGGACCGGCGCCGGGACGATCATGCCGCCGTGCTTGCGCACCTCCAGCAGCTCCTTGACCACCACCGGGTCGCCCGCCACGAAGGAGGCGCGGTAGCCGGCCAGGTTGGAGCGCTTGGAGAGGGAGTGGACGGCCAGCAGGCCCTCGTGCCGCTTCGCGTCGTCGGCGCCGCCGCAGACCTCCGGGTGCAGGACCGAGACCGGGTCGGCCTCCCAGCCCAGCTCCAGGTAGCACTCGTCGCTGACCAGCAGCGCCCGGTGCTCCCGGGCCCACGCGACCGCGCGGCGCAGCTCGTCCTTGCCGAGCACCCGGCCGGTCGGGTTGGACGGCGAGTTGACCCAGAGCAGCCGCACCCGCGAGCCGTCCAGCTCGTCCACCGAGTCGTACTCGACCGGCTCGGCGCCGCAGAGCCGCGCGCCCACCTCGTACGTCGGGTAGGCGAGGCGCGGGTAGGCGACCTGGTCGCCGGGGCCGAGGCCGAGCTGGGTCGGCAGCCAGGCCACCAGCTCCTTCGACCCGACGGTCGGCAGGACGGCCTGCGGGCCGATCTCGGCACCGACCCGGCGGCGCAGCCAGCCGGCGATCGCCTCGCGCAGCTCCACCGGGCCCCAGACGGTCGGGTACCCGGGCGTGTCGGTGGCGGCGGCCAGTGCCTTCTGGATCACCTCGGGGACCGGGTCGACCGGGGTGCCCACCGAGAAGTCGCAGAGCCCGCCCGGGTGGGCGAGCGCCGTCCGCTTGTACGGCTCCAGCTTGTCCCAGGGGAAGACCGGCAGGAGGTCGGAAACGCGGCGCGCCGCCCCCGGGTGGCCCGGGAACGGCGCGTGCGTGCTGTCGTTGCTACTCACAGCTCAGTTGCCACCGATCGGTCAGTGGTCGGCGTTCTGCGGCGGCAGAGCGGCGATGAACGGGTGGTCGCGCTCGATCAGGCCGAGCTTCGAGGCACCACCGGGCGAACCGAGGTCGTCGAAGAACTCGACGTTCGCCTTGTAGTAGTCCTTCCACTCCTCGGGAGTGTCGTCCTCGTAGAAGATCGCCTCGACCGGGCAGACCGGCTCGCAAGCGCCACAGTCGACACACTCATCCGGGTGGATGTAGAGCGATCGCTCGCCCTCGTAGATGCAGTCAACCGGGCACTCTTCGATGCATGCCTTGTCCTTGACGTCGACACAAGGCTGCGCGATGACGTAGGTCACGCTGTCGTTCCTCCTCGGAAGGGCCTTGCTGGCCCATTCTGTTCTGCTCGCGTGCGCGGGTGAGCGCGGCGTCGTCGATGCCCGCCCCTAGTATCGCGGGTCGGAGACCGCAAATGCACAGGAGGTGCCCAGATGGCGGCTGGAGGACCGGTCGAGGACCGCCCTGAGGTCCGGATAGACCGCTCTGACGTGGGACGACGGGTCTCCGTCCGGCGTGTCGCGGAGTTCGTCGACGCACGCCCGGTCTTCCGCGATGTGATCGGGGTGCTCACATCCTGGGACGATCATGGGCTGACGGTCGTCCCCCGCAGCGGTGACCCGGTCTCCTTCGACGAAAACCTGCTGGTCGCGGGCAAGGTCGTGCCGCCGTTCCCGGCCCGGCGCGCCCCGCTGCCGGGCGTGTCGCCGGTGGAGCTGCAGCGGACCGCCGCGCGCGGCTGGCCCGCCGTCGAGCAGGAGCCGCTCGGCGCGTGGACGCTGCGCGCCTCGGCCGGCTTCACCCGGCGGGCCAACTCGGCGCAGGCGCTCGGCGATCCCGGGCTGCCGGTCGCCGACGCGCTCACCGCGGTGCGACGGTGGTACGCGGCGCGCGGGCTGCCGGCCTGGGTGGAGGTCAGCACGCCCGGCTCCCCGGAGACGCTGCGGGCCGAGCTGGACCGGCTGGGCGCGGCGTACTCGCCGACCCTGGTGCGGGTCGCCGCCCTGGCTCCGCTGGCCCGGCTCGGCACCGGCCACGACCGCGTCCGGCTGTCCCGGACGGCCGGCCCCGACTGGATGTCGCTCTACCGGCGGGTGACCGACGACCCGGCGGTGGAGCAGGCCGCGGGCCGGGTCCTCCACGGCGGGCCCTCGGTGTGGTTCGCCACCGTGCCGGGCGCGCCCGGCCGGCCGCCGCTGGCGATCGGACGCTGCGTCATCGACGGACCCTGGGCCTGCTTCGGCGCGATCGAGGTCGCCCCGTACGCCCGCCGGGCCGGCCTGGCCACCGCGGTGATGGCGGTGCTCGCCGCCCGGGCCGCGGAGGAGGGCGCCACCGGCGCGTACCTCCAGGTCGAGGCGGAGAACGACGGTGCGATCGCGCTCTATGACGGACTCGGCTTCACGACCAGTCACACTTACCACTACGCCCGTCTCCCCCAGGACTAGGGCGACCCGCCCAGCCGCCCCCGACCCGCCCGTTCCCACGAAAGCCGCCGCAGCCACCGTGACCGAACAGAGCCGAGCACGCTTCCGGACCGAGGCCCGGGCCGAGCACCCCGATCCGGTGCTGCTCTGCCTGCTCGCGGCCGCCGAGCACAGCCTCGCCCCGGACCCCGGCGACCCCCTGGAACCGCCCACCCTGGAGGCGCTGCTGGCCGCCTGCGAGGCCGCGCTGGAGCGGCACGCCGCCGCCGTCCGGCAGGCCGTCGCCGAGCGCGCGCCGGCCGGTCCGGAGGAGACCGCCGCGCTGCTGGCCGCCGTCCTGGGCGGGCGCGAGCGGTTCCACGGGCGGCAGTCCGACTACCGGCGGCTCGAGTCCTCGCTGCTGCCGGAGGTGCTGCGGCGGCGGCGCGGGCTGCCGATCCTGCTCTCGCTGGTGTGGATGGCCGTCGGCCGGCGGGCCGGGCTGACCGTGCACGGCGTCGCCCTGCCGGGCCACTTCATCGTCGCGGTCGGCGCGCCGGGCGGCGGCGAGGAGTACGTCCTCGCCGACCCGTTCCACGGCGGCCGGCTGCTCGACCAGGAGGACGCGGCCGCCCTGGTGCAGCGCGCCGGGCACGCCTTCAGCACCCAACTGCTGACGCCCGCGCAGCCCCTGGACATCGTGCACCGGGTACTCGGCAACATCAGGGTCTGGGCGGCCGACCGCCCCGAGCACGCCCGCACCCAGCTGTGGGCCACCGAACTCGCCCTCCTCCTCCCCCGCCACCCGGCCCAGCTGCGGCTGGAACGGGCGGAGCTGCTGGTCCGCACCGGCGACTTCCTCGGCGGCTCGGCGGAGATGGACGCGTACGCGGAGATCCTGGACGCCTTCGACCCGGACGCGGCCGCCCGGGTCCGCCAGGACGCCCGGGCGGCGCGGCACCGGTTGAACTGAGGCCCGCCGGGCGCTACTACAGCCAGCCCTTCTCGCGGGCGATCCGGACGGCCTCGGTGCGGTTGCGGGCCGCGGTCTTCTGGATCGCCATCGACAGGTAGTTGCGCACCGTCCCCTCCGAGAGGTGCAGCCGCTTGGCGATGTCCGCGTTCACCGCGCCGTCGGAGGCGGCCGCCAGCACCTCCCGCTCGCGCGCGGTCAGCGGGTTGGCCCCCTCGGCGAGCGCGGCGGCGGCCAGCGCCGGGTCGATCACCCGCTCGCCGCGCAGCACCCGGCGGATCGCCTCGGCCAGCTCGGACGCCGGGGCGTCCTTCACCAGGAAGGCGTCCGCGCCGGACTCCATCGCCCGCCGCAGGTATCCGGGCCGGCCGAAGGTGGTCGCGATGACCACCTTGGTCTGCGGCCGCTCCTCGCGCAGCTGCGCCGCCGCCTCGATGCCGGTCATCCCGGGCATCTCGATGTCCAGCACCGCCACCTGCACGTCGTGGGCGGCCGCCGCCGCGACCACCTCGTCGCCCCGCCCCACCTGCGCGACGACGTCGATGTCCCCCTCCAGCCCGAGCAGCGCGGCCAGCGCCTCCCGGACCATGCCCTGGTCCTCCGCCAGCAGCACGCGGACGGACGGGGCACCGTTCTGAATCTCACTCATGCCGACGACACTAGGGCGTCGAAGGGGGGCTTGAGCCTCCCGTGGGGGGAGACGCCAGGGTGGGGCACGTGGACGACGACGTGCGGTACTCGATCGGGGAGCTGTCCCGGCGCACCGGGCTCACGGTGAAGACCATCCGGTACTACGCCGACCAGGGCCTCGTGCCGCCGACCGACCGGACCGCGGCAGGGTACCGCCGCTTCGACGTCCACGCCCTGGCCCGGCTCGACCTGGTCCGGACGCTGCGCGAGCTGGGGCTCGACCTGGCGGCGGTCCGGCGGGTGCTGGACCGGGAGACCCCGCTGCGGGAGGTCGCCGCCGCGCACGCCGAGGCGCTGGACGTGCAGATCCGCACGCTCCGGCTGCGCCGGGCGGTGCTGCGGGCGGTCGCCGAACGCGGCTCGACACCGGAGGAGACCGCTCTCATGCACAAGCTCGCCAAGCTGTCCGACGCCGAACGGCGGCGTCTGGTGAACGACTTCGTCGACGAGGCCTTCGGCGGCCTGGACGCCAACCCGGAGTTCGTCGCGATGCTGCGCTCGGCCATGCCCGAGCTGCCCGACGAGCCGACCGCCGCGCAGGTCGAGGCCTGGGTGGAGCTGGGCGAGCTGGTGCGGGACCGGGACTTCCGCGCCTCGGTGCGCCGGATGGCCGAGTACCAGGCCGCCGAGCGGGCGGCGGGCGACCCCGGCGGACTGCACATCGCGCTCACCGAGGCCGTCGGCGCGGAGGTCGGCGCGGCACTCGCGGCGGGGGTCGCACCGCACTCCCCGGAGGCGTCCGCCGTGGTCGCGTCCCTCGCCCGGCAGTACGCCGAGACCTTCGGCCGGCCGGACGACGCGGAGCACCGCCGGTGGCTGCTGGAGCGGCTGGAGACCGCCGACGACCCGCGCGCGGAGCGGTACTGGCAGCTGCTGTCGGTGATCAACGGCTGGCCGGTGCCGGAGAGCACGGCCGCGGTGTTCGCGTGGTTCACCACCGCACTGCGGGCGGCGCCTGCGGTTGAATGACCGGATGATCAAGCCGATAGAACTCGTGATCTTCGACTGCGACGGCGTCCTGGTCGACAGCGAACGCATCGCCCTGCGCGTCCAGGTCGCCCTGGGGGCGGAGTTGGGCTGGCCGCTCACCGAGGAGGAGGTCGTCGCGCGCTTCATCGGGCGGTCCCAGGCGTCGATCGGCGCGCAGATCGCGGAGCGGCTCGGCGCGGAGACGGCGGCGGTGTGGTGGGAGCGCTTCGAGCGGCTCCACCGGGTGGAGGTGGACACCCGGCTGGAGGCCGTCGAGGGGCTGCCCGAGGCGCTGGCCGCGATCGACCTGCCGACGTGCGTCGCGTCCAGCGGATCGCACGAGAAGATGCGCCACACCCTCGGCCGGACCGGGCTCCACGAGCACTTCGCCGGACGGATCTTCAGCGCCACCGAGGTCGCCCACGGCAAGCCCGCGCCGGACCTCTTCCTGTACGCGGCCGAGCGGATGGGCGTCGACCCGGCCGCCTGCGTGGTGGTCGAGGACAGCCGCCCCGGCGTCCAGGCGGCCCGGGCTGCGGGGATGCGCGCCTTCGGCTACGCCGGCGGCCTGACCGCCGCCGGGCTGCTGGAGGGCCCGGGGACGGTCGTCTTCGACGACATGCGCGAGCTGCCGGAGCTCCTCGCCGCGGGCTGACGGCGTCGCCGGTCACCAGCTCGGCGAAGGGCCGCGGCGCTGGAGGGCATCCCCCTCGCCGTCGCCGGGCACCGGCGCGCCGAATCGGGCTGACGAGCCGCCCTCCCGCTTGCTAGTGTCCTGAGTCTGGAATTTCATTCATAAATATAGACTGGGTCTATGGTGCGGACTGGTCGGCCGAAGGCCGAGTTGGTGTTGTCGGACGAG
>NZ_JBHXTG010000146.1:0-6755 GCF_042677465.1 Kitasatospora sp. NPDC127111 | reverse complement strand
GAGAGCTACCTCGCCGGCCTCCACCTCCGCGGCGCGGTCATCTGGATCAAGGACCTCACCCGGGCCCACTGATCACGACCGAATACCTGCCCTAGTTGAGGACTGCGACCAGCGTGGTCGCCACTTTGGCCCACGGCAAGTTCCTCGTCTCTCGTGGCGGCAGCGCCACGACCTTGACCTCAACCGCACTTGAGGTTCTAGCCTGGCGATCATGACGACCGTAAGCAGCCCGCAGAACGGCACCGCCACGCTCGGACAGCGGCCCATCGCCCTGGTCGCCTGGGGCGCCACCGAGGCGATCCTGCGGCACTCGCAAGCCGCCCTGGCACGCATCGACGTGACCCAGCCCCAGTGGTGGGCGCTCAATAACATCGTCCGCGCCGAGCACGGCCTCACCCGGGAGGAGATTCGCGCCGTGGCCGTGCCCTATGGCATGGGCACCCAGGTGATGGTCCACGCCGTCGACGCCCTCGTACACCGGGGCTGGCTCGGCATCGGCGCGGACGATCGGCTGACCCTCACGGAGCAGGGCCGCGAGGGCCTGGCAACGGCGAAGGAGCACATGGACCGGGTGCGTGCGGAGCTCCTCGGCGACATCACGGAGGAGGAATACGCGACTGCAGTCTCCGTGCTCCAGCGCGTCACCGACAACCTCGCTCAGAGGCTGTTGTGAAGGCTGGTCACAGCCATTCGTTGATGGCCGGGACCAGCACGGTCGCCTCGTAGCGAACGGCAAGCTTGTCGTATCTCGTTGCCACTGCACGGTGGCGCTTGAGTCGATTGATCCCGCATTCAACCGCATGGCGCTCTTTGTAGTCGGCCTTGTCGAACTTGGGCGGTCGACCGCCACGGTAACCGAGTTTCTTGCGGTTGCGGATCTGATCGGCCTTCTCCGGGATGGTGCAGCGGATGCCACGTCTGCACAGGTAGGCGCGGTTCGCGCGGGAGCCATATGCCATATCGGCGCGGACCTTGTCCGGCCTGTTGCGCGGTCGGCCCGGGCCGATACGGGGCACGCGGATGCCCTCCAGGACCGGCTGGAACTGCGGGCTGTCGTGCCGCTGACCGGCGGTGACGAGCAGGGACAGCGGCTTCTGCCCCTGCTCGACCGCCAGGTGCAGCTTCGTTGTCAGCCCACCGCGCGAGCACCCGAGGCCGTGGTCGTCGGGTTCGCTGCCGACGCCACCGGGGGGCTCCTTCTGCAGATCCCCCCTTTTGCGCGCCCCGGCTGCGGGCCCGGGCGATCGTGGAGTCCACGCTCACGTCCCATGTGATCAGGCCTTTCGCATCGGCTTCGGATTGAAGCCGCTCGAAGATCCGCTGCCAGGTGCCATCGCGCTGCCAGCGCCGGAACAGGTGTCGTAAGCCCGGTCCCACGGGCCGTATCGCTCCGGGAGATCGCGCCACGGCGCGCCGGTCCTGATCCGCCACCGTATGCCGTCGATCAGCTGACGCCGCGTCCAAGCCGGCGGTCTGCCGGGCTTCTTGCCCATCGGCAACAGCGGCTCAAGCCGACCCCACTGGCCGTTCGTCAGATCATCGCGCCGCACGGACGTTGATCATCCACAACCTGGATTCACTTTCGCAACAGACCCTAATTAGGTGGACCGGCGTCCGGCTGCGGGGCAGCGGTCGGCCGCCCCGCAGCCGGACGCGAGAGAAGCACAGCGCAGCGACCGGACCGACCACCCCCACCCACGACACCACTCATCACCGGGGCAGGATGCGAGGAAGGCATGTCGGCCTGGTGAGGACCGCCGGGCAGCGCTCCGACCAGCGCTGATGGCCAGGCAGGCGCGGACTTGCTGGAGGCCAAACGCGTACCTGATCGCGTACCCAAGCGCCTGGCCGTACGCCTAGCTGTGCGCGTAGCCCAAAGGGCGGCGCCATGCCTGCCGGGCTCCAAGTGCGGGCGGCCGTGGTGCAACGCGGGGGTGCAACGCGGCCTCTCTGGCCTGTCCGAAGGACGTTTGCGGGTGCCGGAGCGTGTTGCAGTCGCCGGCAGGCTGCGGCTGGGGGGTGATCAGTCGTCCAGGTGGCGGCGGAGGGCTGCGCACCGGGCTTCGGCTTCGAGCTGGCCCTGAAGGGTTGCCGCGGCGCGGCGCCGGGCGGTGCCCGACTTCCCAGCCACCTACCGGCCGCCCGGCCCGGCCGCCGGGCCCCAGACGAAATTGAGGTTCCCCCGAGGTACGGAAGGCTGCCGGACATGGCCTGAGTGGCCGTGAGAAGGGAGCCTCTACCATGGCTGCACCGATGAAGCCCTCGGACCTCCGCTGGCTCGACAGCGAGGAGACGGTCCGTCCACGCCAGGTGGCGGGCCCTGGCCACCACCCGCCAGCACCTTCTCGACCCTGGACAGTGAAGAAGGCCGGCCCCGCACGGGGCCGGCCTCTACATCCCCGCTGTCCGGCTACTTCCCGCCCTTGCGGCCGGCAGCGACGGCTTGAAGCCGCCGCCCACCCCCGGGGCGGCTGGATGACACGGGCCACGACCTGGCCCCGCCGCCCGCCGGGGGGGGCGGCATGCCGCCAGCGCCCCGGCGGTGCTATCTCGCCATGGCCGCCGCGGCACCCTCGCCTGCTGCGCCCTGGTGTGGCTACTGCCGCGCAAGACCCAGCCCCGGCACCACTGACCTGCAGGACACCCGTCCCAGCAGTCGTCGCCCCGCAGGCCTTCCTCGGGGTGTTGCGGGCATGCTCAATGCGCACCTAGCGTGAGTGACTTCGTTGATCCATTCACGTGGAGAGGCTCGCTTGATGATTCGTCATGTCAGGACCGCGGCACGAGCGGTGTTCGCAGCCGGTCTGCTTGTCACCGGCACGCTCGCCGGCGCACCGCCGGCGGCGGCCGCCGTGGCACCGACGGCACTGCCCGCGTCCGACTACACCCTCACCGCGGACTACCACCAGTTCGACACCCTCACCTCGGCACTCGTCACGACGCTGGGGACCTCGGCCGTGCACACGGTGATGGAGAACGCGAACCACGACCGGCAGGCGCTCCCCTCGTCCTTCTCCGTCGCCGGCCTGTCCACCGGCTTCCGGTTCGACGACGGCGACAACTCCGACTGCCAAAGCGTCCCCCAGGGCATCACGACGAGCCGGGACGCCGTGGGGACAGCGGACAGCGGCAACTACGACGGTCATCAGCTCGTATTGGTGAGCTGGTACACCACGGACGGCTGTGGCGGCGCCCAGCAGCGCAGCCGGATCACCCTGGCCGACTGGGACGCCACCTACCCCAACAAGTACCGCAAGATCCTCCTGGTGGAACCGACCGGCACCGCGGCGGCGCCGGACTTCAAGGACATCCCGATCCACGCCGGCGGCGTCTCCTGGTACGGCAACTACCTCTACGTCGCCGACACCGGAAAAGGCATGCGCATCTTCGACATGCGCAAGATCCTCAACACCGATTCCGGCGGCACCGCCGACCAGATCGGCCGCCAGTCCGGCTCCGTCTACTACGCCCACAACTACGCCTACGTGCTGCCCCAGATCGGCACGGTCGCGGCGCAGACATCCTCCCCCGACAAGCTGGTGTGGTCGTCGATCTCCCTCGACCGGGTCAGCCGGTCGATCGTGATGGCGGAGTACACCTGCCCAGCGGACGCGGTCTGCACCAAGTACCCCAACCGCCCGCCGAGGGCAGTCCGCTTCCCGTTCGCGCCCGGGGCGACGACGTTCGCCGCGTCGACGACCGCCAGTCAGGCCCTCCAGCTGCCCTGGTACAAGCTCAACGGCGTGGCTTCCCACAACGGCCGATGGTGGTTCAACTCCTCGGGGCAGAAGCAGCTCTACTACTGGACCCCGGCGGCAGGCCCCGCCACCTTCCCCTGGGTGAGCGGCGGCGAGAGCATCTCCTACTGGGAGGACGCCACCAACCCCGACCTGCTGTGGTCGCTGCAGGAGACCACGGGCGGCCGCAATGTGTTCGCGGTCACCCAGGCCACCTACGGCGGCGGCTGAGCACAGGTTCAGGTCTTGTCCGCTGCTGTCCGGCGCTGATTGCCGGTGTCGGCGAGCGGCTGGCGGAAGGCGGCGCCCTGCCCGGCCGGCAGCATCCGGCCGGGCAGCAGACTGGGCGGGCAGGGGCGTCTGGTGCTGGCCCGCGGGAATTCGCGGAGGGGTGACTGTGGCTGACGCTCCAGCCGACGCGTCGGCGCTTCTGGCGGCGGACGGGGTGCTCAGGACGTCATGAGCCCAGGCGTTCAGCGAGAAGGCCCGGCCTTTTACCTGCACGCGTTCCGGCTCATCGCTGGTGGGGCGGAAACCCACGTCAGGACGATTCGACGCTTGACGAGTGCGCGCGACTTGCGCCGCATCTGCCCAAGTCCGGGCGCCGGAGAGCAGGTCGTGATCAGGCCGACAAAGCGGTGGTCGTCCGCCCGGCTGTCCTGCCACGATCTGGGGGTGACCACGTTGTTCCTGATGGTCGGCCTGCCAGGGGCCGGAAAGACCACGAGGGCTCGGCAGCTCGCCGAGGAGCACGGCGCCCTGCGCCTGACGCCCGACGAATGGATGATTCCCCTGTTCGGAGCAGCGGAGGCGGACGGGAAGCGCGACGTGTTGGAGGGGCGCATGCTCTGGCTCGCCTTGGAGGCGGTGAAACTGGGCACCAACGTCGTGGTGGACTACGGCTGTTGGTCCCGGGACGAACGGTCTGCGATCCGCTGGCTGGTCGAGGCCGAGGGCGCGTCCTTCCGCATGCTCTACCTGCCGGTGGACGATGAGACGCAACGCGCCCGGATCGCCCATCGCTGGGCGACCAACCCCGAGGAGACGCTCCCGATGACCGAGGCCGACATCCTCGATGGGCGGGCGCACTTCGAGGAGCCCGACGCGGTGGAGTTGGGAGGCGGCGAGGTCGCCGGCCCGCCCCCCGGCTGGGCGGGCTGGCGGGAGTGGGCCGCCTCCCGGTGGCCATCGTTCGCGTGATCGTTTCGGCGCGACACGGTGCGGGGAGGGCCCGTTGTGGGGTTCATGCGGCTTTGGGTGGGCTGCCGTCGTAGGTCCAGCGGTAGGGCTTGGCGTCGGGTTCGTCGTAGGCCGAGACGAAGGTGGCGCTCACGGCGCCGTCGAAGGGAACCTCGCGCCGCTGGGGATCTCAGGGTATACCCAGCACCACCCTCAAGACGGAAGCCCGCATGATCGAGCGTCAGGGCGGGGCCGGGCAGGATCGTGCCGGTGAACACCACCTCGAACCGCAAGCGTCGTGGCAGCGCTGTCGCAATCCTGGGTCTCGCCGCATCAGTGGCCGCGACCGGCACCGGACTCGCCGCCACGCCCCCGCCGTCCACCGTGCACGCGACCGCCGCCACAGCTGCCGCCGCGCCCCTGCGGTCCTTCCAAGGCGCGCTCCCCGCGCCGACCGGCCCCTACGCCGCCGGCGAGGACGTCATCCACCTCACCGACGCGAGCCGTCCCGACCCGTGGGTGCCGTCATCCGGCCCCCGTCAACTGACCGTCACGATGGTCTACCCGGCCGTCCCCGGGACCGGGACTCCGGCCCCTTACATGACCCTCGCCGAGGCAGCCGGAATCATCGAGCACCGGAAGCTGCCGGCGAGTTCCGGCGTCACCCCACAGGCCCTTTCCAGCGTCACCACCCACGCCTTCGACGGCGCGCGGCCGCAGCGCGGCAAGTATCCGCTGGTGGTCCTCTCACCCGCGTCCGAGAACCCGCGCATGATGCTCACCGCGCTCGCGACCGACCTGGCCAGTCACGGCTACGTCGTCGCGCTCGTCGGCCACACCTACGAGGACACCGGTGAAACGCTGGAGAACGGCCAGACGCCGCCGTGCGCGATCTGCGATCACCCAGAAGCCATCGACTTCGACGCCGAAGCCGCCAGCCGCGCGCTGGACGTGTCCTTCGTGATCGACCAGCTGACGCACGGCAACACCGCGTGGCACCTGGCACACCTCATCGACAAGCACGAGATCGGCATGGCCGGACACTCGCTCGGCGGAGCGGCGGCCGCCGCCACGATGATCGCCGACCCGCGAGTACGGGCCGGAGTGAACATGGACGGTTCCTTCCACCCGGCCCCGTTGCCCGGCCAGATCAACCGGCCGCTCCTCATGCTGGGCGTGACCGACAGCCACTCGGCCGGCGGCACCGACACCACGTGGGGGCAGACCTGGGCCGCCCTCGGTGGCTTCAAGAAGTGGCTGACGGTCGCTGGCGCCGACCACTTCAGCTTCGACGACGGGGACGTGCTTCAGGAGCAGGCCGGGTTCCCGATCCCGCCCCTCTCCCCGGAACGCGGGGTGGTGATCACCCGCGAGTACCTGACAGCGTTCTTCGACCGGACGCTGAAGGGGATCCGCAGTCCGCTGCTGGACGGCCCCTCGCCGAACAATCCGGAAGTACTCTTCCAGTACTAGGTGTACTGACCACGGAGGTTGGTGACGGGGCTCACGGCGTGGTGATCTTGAAATGAGTGAGGGCCTTCTGGCTCGCCACCGTCCACCGCGTCCTGGTCCGCTACCGCCTCGCCCGTCTGGCCCACCTCGACCGCGCCACCGCACGCCCGGTGCGGCGCTACGAACGCGCCGCACCGGGCGAGTTGGTCCACGTCGACATCGAGAAACTCGGCAACATCCCCCACGGCGGCGGCCACCACGTCCTCGGACGAGCGGTCGGCCGCAAAACCCGCTAGTGCTGTGACCGGATAGGTTCGCCGGGTTGCTGGATCACGCGGCGATGAGGGGTCTGCCGCCCCAGCGGATGCCCTTCTCGCTGCGGCTGCG
>NZ_JBHXTG010000145.1:0-6923 GCF_042677465.1 Kitasatospora sp. NPDC127111 | reverse complement strand
GCGCCGCTCGGGCGCGGGCGTGCTCGTCGCCCCCGAGGACCCGGCCGCCCTGCTCGAAGCCGTACGCAAGCTGGCCGCCGACCCGGCGGCCGCCGACGCGCTCGGGGCTCGGCGAAGTCGCTCTCGTACCCGGCCGGCAGCACCAGCAGGGCGAGGCCGAACCGCGAGATCGCGCCGGCCGGGTCAGCGACGTGCGCCAGGCCCGGCGCGTCCGGGCCGACCAGTACGCCGAGCGGGATCTCGAACAGCACGGTGGGGCGGCGATCCACCGCAGCAGCCGGCCGGCGATCGGCGGTGCGGTTGCCGCGGCGGCCGGGAGCAGGACCAGGGCGAGCGGCTGGACCGGGGAGTCGGCGCTCACCGGTCGGCCGGTGCGCGGGCGCGCCCCCGGCCCGGGGCGGAAACCATCCGAATAGCGGTCATAGCGGCATGCTGGCGTGCGGGTCGGCCCCAACCTCGGCAGCCCGTCCGCGTGTTCCGGCCGTCCCGGGCGGGCCCGCGACGGCCGGTCAGGCGGCTTCCTCCGCCGCGCGGGCGTCGGCCGGCAGCCCGAGGTCGCGCACCACGGCCTGTGCGGCCCGCCGCCCCGAGACCAGCGCGCCCTGGGCACTGCTGGTGTCCCGGTGGTCCCCGCAGACGTACAGCCCGGCCAGCAGCCGCACCGGGCGCCGGGGGTTGTGCGGCGGCGGCATGGCCGGCACCGCGTCGGGGACGTGGCGCACGCTCAGGAACTGCCAGCCCCTGGTCCGCGTCCCGTACAGCTCCGCCAGCCGCGCCCGCACCGCCGGTTCGAGCGCGGCCGGCCCGCCGGCGTCGAAGGACCGCCGCCCGAGGACGGTGGTGGCCACCAGCGCCTGCCCGGCCGGCGCGTACGAGGGGTGCAGCTCGCTGAGCACCACCGAGTGCGAGACCAGCGGCGGGTGGCCGCCGGGCCGCTCGCCGTCCAGCAGCAGCACGGCCTCGCCGATCGGCGCCCGGTCGGCCGCGTGGTAGAAGGTCGTGACCGGGTGGAAGTCCGGCAGCCGTAGACCGGGCAGCAGCCCGGCGGCGGACCGCGCACCGGTGGCCACGACCACGGCCTGGGCGCCGATCCGCCCGTGCCCGGCCGTCTCCACGCCGTCCGCCGCGATCGAGGTGACCTGCACCCCGGTGCGCACCGTCCCGGCGGGCAGCGCGGCGGCCAGCTGGGCCGGCACCGCGGCGATCCCGTCGGCGGGCAGACAGAGCCGGCCGCGCGCGTAGCCGCGCAGCACCAGGTCGGCGATCCGGCTGCTGGTGCCCAGGGCCGGGTCGCTGAGCAGGGCGCCGAGCAGCGGCCGCAGGAACCCGTCGACCGTGCGCGGTGCGAGGCCGCGTTCGGTCAGCGCGCGGGCGGCGGTGGTCTCCGGCCGGGCCTGCAGCCGGGTGGCCGGGGTGACGGCCAGCCGGCTGAGCCAGTTGCCCAGCCGGGCCTTGTCCAGCGGACTGCCCAGCGGTGCCCGGGCGGTGGCCTGCCGGGCGGCGGTGAGCTGCGGGTCCCCGGCGCGGTACCGGCGGCCGCCGCTGTGCACGAGTACGCCGGGCGCGAGCGGGCGCAGTTCGAGGCGGTCCAGGTCGAGCACCCGCCGCAGCTCGGGGTAGGCGGTGTTGAGCAGCTGGCTGCCGTGGTCGAGCCGGAATCCGTCCAGCTCGCGGGTGGCCATGCGGCCGCCGACCCGGTCCGTGGTCTCCAGGACCTGGACGGACAGTCCGCGGCCGGTCAGCTCGCGGGCGGCGGCCAGGCCCGCGAGTCCGGCGCCCACCACGACGACGTCCGGGTCGGACTGTCGGCGGGTGCGGCGGGTGAAGTCGTACGTGGGCACTGGCGTGCTCCCTCCCTGGTCCCGGGGCTCCGGCCGACGCAGGCAGCGGGGTGCCGGGACACGGTCCGACGATGTGATGCCCAGTCAATGTGAGCGTCAGACAAGCGCGCCGGGCCGTATCCGGGGGCCGGAAGGGGTTCGGCCGCATCCACCGGGGGCGCGGTCACGGACTGTGCGCCCAATCCCGGGGTTCGGGGGCCGACGGGCGCGCACGGTCACCGGGGGCGTGCAACGCGCCCACCGCGTGCTCCCGTGCGCCCCCTCTCGGATCCCGCCCCCGGTCCGCCGGGCATATGCCCCTGGCCAGCGCAGATGTCGTACCGGGCGTACGCGGGCCCGCCCCCGGCGGCGCGGACGACGCGCAGACGCCCGCGCAGACGGCCGGCCGCCGAGGGGCACCCGCCTCAGGGCCGGCGACGCGTGCCCGGCGGGAAGGGCCGGCCCCGCGCTACAGCGCGGCCCGCACCGCCGAGTCGACGTCCGGGTGCTGGAAGCGGAAGCCCGCCTCCAACAGCCGCCGCGGCACCACCCGGTGGCTGCCCACGACCTCGATCGCCAGCTCGCCCAGCACCAGCTTCAGCACGGCCTCCGGCACCGGGAACGGCGTCGGCCGCTTCAGCGCCCGCCCGAGCGCCGCCGTCAGCTCGGCGTTGGTCACCGGCTCCGGCGCGCTGAGGTTGAACGCGCCGCTCAGGTCCTCCCGGTCGATCAGGAACCGCAGCGCCGCGACCTCGTCCGCGAGCGAGATGAAGCTCCAGTACTGCCGGCCGTCGCCGAGCCGCCCGCCGAGGCCCAGCCGGAAGAGCGGGAACAGCCGCCCGCCGGCCCCGCCGCGGGCGGAGAGCACCAGCCCGGTGCGCGGGTGCACCACGCGGATCCCGGCCCGCTCGGCCGGCCGCGCGGCGGCCTCCCACTCGACGCAGACCTCGGCCAGGAAGTCGTCCCCGGCGGGGGAGTCCTCGTCGATCACCGCGTCCCCGGTCTGCCCGTAGAGGCCGACCGCGGAGGCGCTGACGAAGACCTTCGGCGGCTCCTTCAGTTCGGCCAGCGCGACGGCCAGCGTCTCGGTGCCGAGCACCCGGCTCTCCCGGATCTCCCGCTTGTACGCGTCGGTCCAGCGGTGGTCGCCGACGCCGGCCCCCGCCAGGTGCACCACGGCCCCGACCCCGGCCAGCCCGTCCCGGTCGACCTGGCCGAGCAGCGGGTTCCAGCCGATCGCCGTCGTCCCGTCCGGCCGCGGGCCGGTCCTGGACCGGTGCCGGACGAGCCGGACCACCTCATGGCCGTCCGCCAGCAGGGAGCGGACGAGTGCCGAGCCGATCAATCCCGTGGAGCCTGTGACAGCGATTCGCATGGGCCCATCCTCGCAGTTCCCGGCCCCTGAACTCCGTATACAGCCCGGGAGGGCGCTGATTAGCATGACGCGCATGCACGAGGAAGATCTGATCATCCGTCCCGCGCGGCCCGAGGACGAGAAGGAGCTCTCGGAGCTCAACCGGGCCGCCTGGTCCTGGCTCAGCGACGTGGCCCCGCAGCCGCCCGAGGGCGATCCCGTGTTCGACGAGCGCCACACCCCGGAGCAGTTCAGGCTCGCCCTGCTCGACGGCCGGATCGTCGGCTACATCCGGGTGGTCCCGCCCACCCCGCTGGTCAGCAACCGGCACGTGCGCCAGATCCAGGGCCTGGCGGTCGACGCCGCCGTCCGCGGCCGGGGCCTGGGCCGGGCGCTGATCGAGGCCGCCTGCGCGGCCGCCCGGGAGGACGGCGCCCGCCGGATCACCCTGCGCGTGCTCGGGCACAACGCCCCCGCCCGCCGGCTGTACGAGGCCTGCGGCTTCGTGGTCGAGGGCTCGCTGACGGAGGAGTTCCTGATCGACGGCCGGTACGTCGACGACATCTGGATGGCCCGCTCGCTCGTCGCCTGAGCCCCTCCGGCGGCCCGTCCCGTCGCCCGCCGCACCCTCCGCACCACCCGTGCCGGGCCCTTGACGAGGCCTCGGATTCCGCGCCCGGGCCGGTGCAGAGTCGTGACAAACCCAACCTGTCTGGAGTAGTGCCGTGCCGGGTACCGTACGGCCGTGAGCAACTCGACGCCTCCCGGGTGGTACCCGGTACCGGGTGCGGACGGCACGGCCGGTCACGAGCGCTGGTGGGACGGCAGCGCCTGGACGAGCGACGTCCGCCCCGTCCAGGCGGGCGGCGGCGGGCTCGCCGACGCCCCGACCCAGGTCTCCTGGCAGACCCCGCAGCCGACGGCCCCGGCCACGCCGCCGCCCTCGTACGGCTACGGCGCCCCCCAGCAGGGCGCCTCCTCGTACGGCTACCCGGCGCAGGGCCAGCCCTCCTACGGCTACCCGCCGGCCGGCGGCTACCCGCCGCCGTCCACGCCGCCGGGCCGGATGAAGCCGGGCGTGGCCGTCGCGATCGTGGTGGGAGTGCTGGCCGTGGTCGGCGTGGTGGCCGCGATCGCCCTCAACAGCGGCGGCGACACCCCGCGCGCGGACCCGACGCCGACGGTCACGGTCAGCACCGGCCCGAGCTCGACGCCGAGCCCGAGCCCGACGAAGAAGACCAGCCCGCCGCCCACGCCGACCCCCACGCCGAGCCTGCCGCCGGTCCCGGTGGTCAAGGACACCGCGGCCGACACCCAGCACTCGATCACGGTGCCGGTCTTCCAGGGCTGGGACGCGCAGACCGACACCACGCACTCGACGGTCTTCCTCGGCACCGGCCGCTACACCTGCCCGGGCGGCGGCTCGTGCATCCGCGGCCAGTTCTCGGTCGAGAAGGACACCATCTCGGGGAGCTCCGCCCGGGCGGCCGCCGAGGCGGCGATGCCCACCTACGCGGGGGCGATCTTCACCGGGATCACCGGGCACACCGACGCCGGTTCCTCCAGCACCACGGTGGCGGGCGTCTCCGGGTACGCGGTGCGCTGGCACATCACCACCTCGGACGGCACCAAGGGCTACGTCCTGATGGTGGCCGTGCCGGCCAAGGGCGGCGGCTACGTGGCCTTCGAGGGCGGGGTCGACGACGCCGCGGGCGCGCCGGACCCCACCGTGCTCGACCAGATCCTCAAGGGCATCAAGCAGGACACCAGCGCCTCGGGCTCCGGCACCTGAGCAACCCCGGGGCGCGCGCCCGGGCGAACGCGCGCCAGGGCGACGCACGCGCGGGGGCGAGCGGGCTCCCCGGCGCGCGTGACCGTCACGCTCCCCGGGCGTGCGTCCCGGTCACGCTCCCCGAGCGTGGCTCAGTCCCCGTAACGCTCCCAGAGCTTGGGGAACCGTTTCGCCATCGTCTCCGGGTCGTCGAAGTCGAAGGGCGGCCCGTACGGCGCCGCGGGCTGCCGCTCGCCCACCTCGGGCAGCGGCAGCCCGGTCAGCTGCTCGTACGCCTCGTCGGCGGCGTAGCCGAGGTCCTCGGCCTCGCCGTCCTCCTCCTCGTCGAACTCGGGCAGCAGGTCGGCCAGGTCGTCCGGCTCGTGCAGGCCGCCCTCGAAGACGTCCCGGCCCTGGCCGATCAGCCAGCAGCGGAAGTAGTCGAAGGTGTCCTCGGAGGCGCCGTCCAGCAGCAGGTGCGCCGCGGCCCAGAGGTCGGTCCGGTAGGCGCGCTGGAACCGCGCCTCGAAGAGCCGGGCGAAGTCGATGACGTCGTCCGGGGTCAGTTGGACGAGCCGCTCCACCAGCCGTTCGGCCTGCTCGTCCGGGTCGCCCTCGGCGGCTTCCCGGGTGTCGTCGATGATCTGCCAGAAGTCGGTCTCGTCCATCACCGCTCCAGCATCCCCGTTCGCCCGCGCCGGCGCATGCGATGGGGCCGCGAAACGCCCGTTCTTCCGATGCCGGGGCGGCCGAGCGGTCGCGCTCGCCCGGGAACGCCGGAACCCCGCGCCGTCCGGGGACGACGCGGGGTTCCGGCGTAGTGCGACCAGGTGCCGCGGGGAGCCTTACAGGCCGAGCTCGACCTCGAACTCGCCGGCCTCCAGGATCTCCTTGACGGCCACCAGGAAGCGGGCGGCGTCGGCGCCGTCCACCAGGCGGTGGTCGTAGGAGAGCGACAGGTAGGTCATGTCACGGATGCCGATGGCGGTGCCGCCCTCGGCCTCGATGACGACCGGGCGCTTGACGGTCGCGCCGATGCCCAGGATGGCGACCTGGTTCGGCGGAACGATCACGGTGTCGAACAGCGCACCGCGCGAGCCGGTGTTGCTGATGGTGAAGGTCGCGCCGGACAGCTCGTCCGGGGTGATCTTGTTGCCGCGCACCTTGGCGGCCAGCTCCGCGGTCTTCTTGGAGATGCCGGCGATGTTGAGGTCGCCCGCACCCTTGATGACCGGGGTCATCAGACCCTTCTCGGAGTCCACCGCGATACCGATGTTCTCGGTGTCGAAGTAGGTGATGGTGCCCTCGGCCTCGTTGATCCGGGCGTTGATGACCGCGTGGGCCTTCAGCGCCTGGGCGGCGGCCTTGACGAAGAACGGCATCGGGGACAGCTTCACGCCCTCGCGGGCGAGGAAGGAGTCCTTGGCCTTGCCGCGCAGCGACATGATCTTGGTGACGTCCACCTCGACCACGCTGGTCAGCTGAGCCTGCTCGTGCAGGGCCTTCAGCATGTTGTCGCCGATGGCCTTGCGGATGCGGGTCATCTTGACCGTCTGGCCGCGAAGCTCGGACGGCGCGACGGCGGCGGCCTTCGGCGCGGCGGCCGGGGCGGCGGCGACCGGGGCCGGCGCGGCCTTGGCGGCCTCGGCGGCGGCGAGGACGTCCTGCTTGCGGATCCGGCCGCCGACACCGGTGCCGGTGACGGAGGCCAGGGCGACGCCCTGCTCGGCGGCGAGCTTGCGCACCAGCGGGGTGACGTAGGCGTCACCGGCGTCGGCCACCGGGGCGGCCGGGGCGGCCGGGGCGAGGGGCGCGACCGGGGCCGGAGCGGCGACCGGGGCCGGAGCGGCCGGGGCCACCGGAGCCGGAGCGGCCACCGGGGCGGCCGGGGCCGGAGCCGGCGCCGGGGCGGCCGGAGCAGCCGGGGCGGACGGAGCCGGAGCGGCCACCGGAGCCGGGGCGGCGGCCGGGGCCGGGG
>NZ_JBHXTG010000144.1:0-7552 GCF_042677465.1 Kitasatospora sp. NPDC127111 | reverse complement strand
CTCCCCGGCGGCACCGGGGAGCCCGCCCGTCCGCGCTCACGGCCGCGGCCGCGAGCGCGGTGGGGTCAGCCACCGGCGGGCCCGGCAGCCGGTCACTTGACCGCGCTGATCACGCCGTGCGGCGTCCACCGGCCGCCGGGCAGCCGCTCGAACTTGACGAACCCGGCCGCCGCGAACCACTCCTCGTACTGGCCCCACCGGTAGATGGTGCTGCTCGCGGCGGGCAGGGTCGCGAAGTAGACGTTGTCCAGGGCCGCGTACAGCGGGCCGTCGCCGCTGTCGTCGGACATGGCGTTGAACACCAGCACCCGGCCGCCCTCCGGCAGCGCCTGGTGCGCCTTGCGGAGCAGGGCCAGGTTCTGCTCCGGTGACCAGATCACCAACTGATTGGCGAACAGCACGCAGTCGTGCCCGGACGGGTAGGTGTCCGTGAAGATGTCGGCGGACCGGACGGTGATCCGGTCCGTCAGGCCGTGCTCGGCGATCTTGCGGCGGGCGATCTCCACCGTGCCGGGCAGGTCCAGCACGGTGAACTCGACCCCGGGATTGGCCCGGGCGAGGGCGATCGCGTTCACGCCGTCGCCGCCACCGACGTCCAGTACCCGGCGCACCCCGGTCAGGTCGGCCTTCTCGACCAGGACGGGATTGGACAGTCGCGACCACGACCGCATGCAGCGGTAGAACAGCTGCTCCAGGCCGGGGTTGGCGGACAGCCGGTGGTAGAGGTCGGTGCCGGTGCCCTCGATCCGGCGCAGGCCGACGTTGGTGTTGGCGCGCAGCGACTCGGTGAAGTCCACCTCGGCCGGGCGGACGATCTGCTCCTCGTACGCGACGAGGTCCTCCAGGATCTCCCACGTCCCGTCCGTGAACATGCCGGCGAGCAGCTCCGCGTTGCGGTAGTGCCCGTCCTGGTGGACCGTCAGGCCCAGGGCGGTGGTGCCGAGCAGGAGGATCTGCACCGGGCGCGGCTGCAGGTCGAGCTCCCGGCCGATCTCGTCCGGGCTCAGACCCGGCCGGCGGTCGAGCAGTGCGAACAGGCCGAGGTTGCAGCCGGCGTTGAGCATCTGGAAGGCCGAGGATCCGAACAGGATCCGGACCAGGCCGTCGGTGCCGAGCGGGTGGACGTCTGCCATCGGTACTCCGTATCGGGGGTGTGGAAGAAAGGGTGGGAGAGAACGGTCAGGTCACGCGGGCCAGTTCGGCCGGGCGGGACAGGTGGGTGCCGTGGGTGACGACCTCGCGCAGGCGGTCCATCGCGTCCCAGACCTCGGTGAAGCGGGTGTAGAGCGGGGACGGGCCGATCCGCAGCCGGTCCGGCACCCGGTAGTCGCAGATCACCTTGGCGTCCGAGGCGAGCGTCTGGCAGATCCGCCAGGCGTCGGGGTGGTGCAGGGACACGTGCGACCCGCGCCGCTCGGGCTGGCCGGGCGAGGCCGGGCGGAACCCGAGCGGGGCCAGCCACTCGTCGGCCAGTTCCGTCACCAGCCGGCCCAGGAGCTGCCCCTTGGCCCGGATCCGCCGGACACCGGCCTCCTCGACCACGGCCAGCGCCGGATCGATCGCCGCCAGCGACAGCAGCGGCGGCGTGCTCACCAGGAAGCGTTCGATCGACGGCACCGGGTCGTACTCGGGCCCCATCAGGAACTGCTCGCGCTGCCCGAACCAGCCCCAGACCGGCTGCCGCAGCTCGGGCTGCAACTCCCGGCGCACGTACAGGTACGCGGGCGAACCCGGGCCGCCGTTCAGGTACTTGTAGGTGCAGCCGACCGCGAGGTCGGCCCCGGTCGCGGCGAGTTCGACCGGGACGGCGCCGGCCGCGTGGGAGAGGTCCCACAGCACCCGGACGCCGGCCGCGCGGGCCAGCTCGTTCACCGCCGCCATGTCCAGCAGCGCGCCACTGCGGTAGGACACCAGCGAGAGCACCACCAGCGCGACGTCCTGGCCGAGGGCCGCGCGCAGCCGGTCCGGCGACAGGCCGCCGTCGGGATCGGAGGCCAGCCGGCGCAGCCGCAGCCCCCGCTGCGCGGCCAGGCCCTGCAGGACGTAGCGGTTGGTCGGGAAGTCCTCGGCGTCCATCAGGACCGTACCCCGGCCCGGAGCGGCGTCCAGGGCGGCGGAGGCCAGCTTGTACAGGTTGACCGAGGTCGAGTCGGACACCACCACCTCGCCGGGCCGCGCACCCAGGACGTGCTCGGCGAGCCGGTCGCCCAGCCGGGCGCCCCAGTCGATCCACCCCTGCCAGGAGCGCACCAGCCCGTCGCCCCAGCCCCGTTCGACCACCTCGCGCAGCAGCTCCGGGGTGGCCGCGGGCAGCCGGCCCAGCGAGTTGCCGTCCAGGTAGATCAGCTCCGGGTCCGTGATGACGAACCGGTCCCGGAACGCGGCCAGCGGATCGGCGGTGTCCAGCCGCTCGGCCGCCGCGCGCGTTGTTCCGCTCTTCATCGGTCTCCTCGTCTCCGTCGTGTCGCCCCGCTGGTCGAGCACCCCGCCCGGCGCTGGTGTCGCCCCGCCCGGCGCTGGTGCCGCCCGGCGGGGCGTGCGGGGCGGGCGGGGCCGGCCGGGCGGTTCAGATCGCCGAGCGCACGGACCACAGCTCCGGGAAGAACCGGTGCTCGCTGATCCCGGCCAGCCAGGGCACCCCGGAAGTGCCGCCGGTGCCCGGCTTGGCCCCCAGCATCCGCTGCACGGTCACCAGGTGGGTGTAGCGCCAGCGGGCGAACTGGTCCGCGGTGTCCATCAGTGCCTCGGCGAGCAGGTGCAGGTCGCGGTGGCCGGCCGGATCCCGGTAGACCGCCAGCCAGGCCGCCTCGACGTCGGCCCGGTACGGCTCGGCGGGCTCGCCGCCCGAGGTGCTGTCCGCAGCCAACAGGCCGCGGCGGGCCAGCAGCGCGAGCACCTCGTCGTACAGACTCGGCGCGTGCAGCTGGGCCGACACCTCCTGGTAGGCCGGGGAACCGCGGTGCGGCTCCAGCATCGCCGGGTCCTTGTTGCCGAGCAGGAACTCCAGCCGCCGGTAGCCCACCGACTGGAAGCCGGAGGCCGTCCCGAGGACCTCCCGGAACTCGGCGAACTCCGCCGGCGACAGCACGGCGAACGTCTCCCAGCACGCCAGCAGCACCTGCTGCACCCGGCCCGAGCGGCGCAGCGTCCACAGCGCGTCGTCCACCCGGTCCTCGCGCAATCGATCGCGGGCGGTGGTGAGTTCGGTGTGCAGCAGCTTGAACAGCAGCTCCTTCACCTGGCTCATGATGATGAAGCCGGGCTCGGTGTCGGCGGTGCTGAGCGGATGCTGCAGGGACAGCAGGGCGTCCATCCGGGCGTACTGCACGTACGGCGCGGGGCCCGTGCCGGGCGCTCCCTGCCCCGTGCCCGTCGTTCCCGGCCGCTCGCCGGAGAACGGGCACCCGGTGGTCTCCTCGACGGTCATTCGGTCGCCTTTCCCAGTCCCAGTTGTGCGAGCACGGCGTCGCCGAGCCCGGTCCCCCGCACGCCCAGGTCGTACGGGAGGTCGAAGTGGTCGCGCCGCTCGGCGACGACCTCCGTCACCGCCGCCCGCGGACGCAGCGCGGCCACCATCCGGTCGTGCTGGCGGACGTACTCCTCGGTCTCGTTGCCGCCGCGGGCCACCACCAGCGCGGGCAGCCGGGTCGGCAGCCGGAACAGGGGGCTGTTGCGCAGCGCTCCCGCCGCGTCCAGGCGCAGCGCGTCGTTGACGTAGGAGAGCCGGACCGGCTCCAGGTCGTACATCCCGCTCAGCAGCACCGCTCCGGCGATCCGGCCGGACACGTCCGGGCCGTCGGCCGGGTACGGCAGCAGCGCCATCGCGGCCAGGTGTGCTCCGGCCGAGGTGCCGCACAGGTGCAGCCGGTCCGGGGCGAAGCCCAGCTCGTCCGCGTGCCGCAGCAGCCAGTCCACACTCCGGCGCACCATGCCGGCCATCGCGTCCAGCGGCGTGTCCGGGGCGAGCCCGTACTCGACCACGGCGACCGCCGCCCCCGCCGCCAGTAACTTCGGTGCCGGGAAGGCCGATTCGGCCCGGCCGAGGGCCTGCCAGTTCCCGCCGTGGACGAACACCAGCAGCGGCGGGCGGCCGGGGCCCGGCCGCCCGGGGAAGTAGTCGAGCAGTTCCGCCGGGTGCGGGCCGTACGCCAGACCGGGCCGGACCGGGTGGTCGCGCCGGGCGTCCTCGCTCAGCCGCCGGTACTCGTCGAGGTAGGCCTGCAGGCTGGCCACGCGGGTGCTCGGCGAGTACTGCCTGTCCAGCGCGGCCCGGTCCATTCCGTGGTAGACGGGCACGCCGCTCATCGGGCGCCCCCGTACGGTCGTCCACCCATCGGGTCAGCCCCGCACGCCGTAGGTGGCGCAAGCCCGCTCGTACATCCCGGCGAGCAGCGGGTCGACGCCGTTGGCGGAGGTCCGGTAGCGGCCGGCGAACCGGCTCGCGTACTCCTCGAACCAGTCCCGCCGGGCCGACAGGAACAGCACGTCGTGGATCGCCATCGAGCGCACCGCGACCGTCGGCACCGGGGCCCAGCTGACCGCGAAGGCCGGGTTGCGGGCGGCCTTCTCGGTGCAGTCCTCGTGGAACTGGCCGATCATCAGGCCGCGCCGGACGGCCTCGTCCTTCAGCGCGGCGTGCGCCTCGTCCAGCAGGTGCAGGTGCTCGGGCGGCAGGTCGGGCAGCACCAGCAGCAGCGAGCGCAGGTTCGGGTTGCCGGCCTTCCAGTCGACCTCGCTGAACTCGTCGAGGCCGCAGCGGACGATCTCGTTCAGCAGCGTCTGACTCGGGGTCGGCCCGACCAGCCGGACCCTGACCTCCAGTGCGCCGGCGCGCTGGGCCGGTTCCACGAACGGGCACACCGGCCCGGGGCGTCCGAGTTCGCCGTGCGGTTGGCAGATGTAGTCGGTCAGCCAGTCGTCGACGGCCGCCAAGGCCTTCTCCAGGTCGACGGAGAGCACATCGGTCAGCATCGTTGTCAGTCCTCGGTTGTCAGTCCTCGTAGGACGTGGATGAGAGATGCCTCGCTGCCGGTCGGGCGGAGGTCACTCGCCGTCGGCCAGCTCACGGAGCTTGGCCGACAGGATCCGGCCGATCTCGGCCAGCGTGCCGGGGCGGGTGAGCATGGTGCCGTGCTCACCGGTCACCTCGTGGGCCTCGACCGAGCCGCGGACGTACGGCTGCCAGGCCGCGGCGGAGACCGGTGGGTCCTGCTGCTCGGAAGCGGCGATCAGCAGCAGGTCGCCGTCGATCGGGCCGGGCCGGTAGTCCACCGTCAGGTGGGTGTTGTTGGCGGAGATCTCGGTGATCGTGGTCAGCCGGTCCTCCTCCAGGTTGGCCAGCACACTGCCCTGGCGGCGCAGGATCTCGCGGGCCTCGGCGAAGGTCAGCTCCTCGCGGTCGTGCCGGTGGCTGCCGTCGTCGACGAGGCCGACGTGGTACAGCAGCATGACCCGGTCGTCCGGGGCCGGGACGTCGGCGTGGGTCAGCCCCTGCCAGTTCGGGATCACGTCGAGCACCGCGACCAGCGCCACCGGCTCGCCGCGCCGCTGGAACTCCGCGGCCAGGGCGTGCGCGCACAGCCCGCCGAAGGACCAGCCGGCCAGGTGGTACGGGCCGTGCGGCTGCACGGTCCGGATCTGGTCGGCGTAGTCCACCGCCATCTGCTCGATGCTGCTCGGGCGCGGTTCCGGCCGGGCCAGGCCGCGCGCCTGGATGCCGTACAGCGGGTACTCGGGGTCGAGGTGCTTGATCAGCGCGCCGTACGACCAGCTGAGGCCGCCGCCGGGGTGGATGCAGAACAACGGAGGGCGGCTGCCCCGGGGGCGCAGCGGCAGCACCACCTCGTACGAGCCGTCCGGGTCGTCGACGTCCAGCCGTGCGGCGATGCCGCCCGGCGTCGGGGCCTCGAACAGGCTGCGCAGGCCCAGCTCGACGCCGAACGTGGCGCGCAGCCGGGCGATCAGCCGGGTGGCGAGCAGCGAGTGGCCGCCGAGGTCGAAGAAGTCCTCGTCGACCCCGACCAGGGGCCTGCCGAGCACCTCCGCGAACAGCTCGCAGACCACCTCCTCCTGGGGCGTCCTGGGCGCGCGGCCGGGGTCGGCGCGCTCCGGGTCGAGCGCGGGGAGGGCGGCGCGGTCGAGCTTTCCGTTGGCGGTGAGCGGCAGTCGGTCGAGGGGGACGATGGCGGCGGGCTGCATGTAGTCGGGCAGGCGGGTGCGGGTGTGCTCGCGCAGCGCGGTGAGCAGGGCGCCGGTGCCGCGGCTGGTGACGGGGTTGGTGGTGAAGGCGGTGAGCGGGGCGGTGGCGTCGGTGCCGGCCACCGGGGTGTAGGTGTCCACGGGAGTGCCACCGGTGAGGAGCTCGCGCCTGACGTAGGTGAGCTCCACGGTGTCGGGGTGGTGGGCGGACCAGGTGACCGCCGTCCAGTACCCGTGCGCGTCGCCGAGGAGGTGGAAGGCTTCGAGGTCCGGTTGCGCGGTGGCGGGCCCGGTCGGGGCCGTGCCGGTCTCCAACGCGTGCTGGGCGGCGAGGTCCGGTGCGATGCGGGAGTTGGGGGCCCCGGTGACGCGCAGGCGGTCGGGTCGTTCGGTGGCGAGGTGCCGGGCGAGGGCCTCCGTGTTGTGCGGCCACGGGAGGACGGCGAGGTCGGAGAGGGGGAGCGGGGTGATGCCGGTCTTGTAGAGCGTGGCGTCGTAGCGGTAGCGGGTCAGCTCGTTGTGGGCGATGCCCCGCTTGAGGCGGATGTCGGTGCCGGCGAGGTCGGGGAGACGGTGGGCGAGCGCGGCGAAGTACTCCGGGTCGACCAGGAGTTCCTTCTCCAGGACCAGGCTCTGCTCGACGGCGCGCCGCACGGCGGCGGTGTCGGCCGGGTCGTCGGCGCGGGCGGTCTGGACGGCGGTGGTGAAGGTGCGCAGCAGCCGGGGGTTGCGGATGTCGCCGATGAAGACGGCGCCGCCGGGCGCGAGCAGGCGCAGCGCCTGCTCGACGACCTGGGCGAGGTAGCCGGCGTTCGGGAAGTACTGGACCACGGAGTTGAGCACGACGGTGTCGAAGTGGCCGACGGGCAGCGCGTCGAGCTCGTGTGCCGCACCGGCCCGCAGGGTGACCCGCCGGGAGAGTTCCTGGTCGGCGTCGACGTGCCGGGCCAGGGCCTCGATGACGGTGGGTGAGAGGTCCGTGCCCCAGTACTCCTCGCAGTGCGGGGCGAGCCGCGAGAGGAGCAGGCCGGTGCCGACACCGATCTCCAGTACCCGGCGGGGCCCGAGGCCGCGGATCCGCTCGACGGTGGCGTCGCGCCACTCCCGCATCTGGTCGAGCGGGATCGGCAGGCCGTCGTAGCTGCTGTTCCAACCGGAGAAGTCCTCGCCGAACTCGGCCGTGGGCGCCGCGTAGAGCGAGTCGTACAGGTCCTGCCACTCGCTGACCTGCTCCCGCTCGTCCTGCTCGCTGGTCGGGCCGGTGGTGTCGGTGACGACGTAGGCGATGAGGCGGGGGTTGCCGGGTTGGTCGTCGCGGACGAGGACGGCGGCTTGGGTGATGGCGGGGTGGTCG
>NZ_JBHXTG010000143.1:0-7721 GCF_042677465.1 Kitasatospora sp. NPDC127111 | reverse complement strand
CCCCCGCGCCCCCCCCCCCCCCCCCGGCCGGTCCGGTCTCAGTGGGAGAGGTGGGCCCGGTCAGTACCGGGAGATGCTGAAGACGTAGTCGCCGGTGCGCCCGTATGCGTTGGCGAGGCTGAAGACCGCCTGGCTCGGCCGGTAGACGCCGAACGTCGTCCGGCCCTGCCCCAGCCAGTCACCGGTCACCGGGAGGTCCCCCGGGGCGCCGTAGGCGGCGGCGCTCACGCTGCCGTCGTCGTGCCGCAGGGCGAACGTGCTGATGCCCGACCGGTAGATGCCCAGCTGGAGGTGGCCGACGCCGTCCCAGTCGCCGATCAGCGGCTGGTCACCCGGGTCGCCGAAGCGGGCGGTGGTGACGCTGCCGTCGTCGTGCCGGACGGCGAACGTCCCGGTGCTCGGCCGGTAGACGGCGAGCTGCGCGTGCCCGTTGCCGTCCCACGGGCCCGGCACCGGGAGGTCGCCCGGATCGCCGAAGGCCACCGCGGTCGCGCCGCCGTCGTCGTGCCGCAGGGCGAAGGTGCCGGTGCTCGGCCGGTAGATGCCGAGCTGATCGTGGTTCACTCCGTCCCAGTCGCCGGCGATCGGGACGTCCCCGTACTGGCCGAAGGCGGCGGTGACGGCGGGCCGTCCGGTGGTGCTGCCGGTGCTGAGCGACCACTGCCCCTCGCGGAAGAGCCCGACGTACGACGTCCGGCCGCCGGTCCAGTGGCCCGTCACCGGTGTCCCGCTGATCAGCTCGGGGCCGCTGCCGTAGAACTGGTAGGCGTTGGCGGAGGAGATGGAGCGGCCGTGGTCGTCCGTGTACACGGCGCGGACCGTGTAGTGGCCGGTGCTCGGGTAGCGGTGCGTGAACCCGGTGTTCAGCGAGGCGAGGTCGGTGGTCAGCGCCGGCGTGCCGTCGCCGTAGTCGAGGGTCACCCGGGCCACCGGCCAGGGACTGGTCACGCCGCCCTGCACCTTGTAGACGAGTTCCGGGTCCCCGTCCTTGTATCCCAGCGAGAGCCACGGATCCGACATGCCGGGGACCGGGTGGACGGTGGCGTCGACGGCGACCGTCCGGGTGGTGCCGAGGCCGTTGACCGCGGTGACCTCCACCCGGTAGGTGCCCGGTCCGGGGAAGGTGTGCGTCATCACGCCGTTGACGACCTGCGGGCCGGTGCCGTCCCCGAAGGAGATGGTCCTGGTCTCCGGCGACCAGGGCGACAGGGCCCCCGAGTCGAACGCCAGGTCGAGCGGGCGGCCCTTGTGGTCGTAGGCGTAGTCCGGCAGCTGGATCAGGTTGACCCGCATCGGGTCCTGGTACTCGATCGCCCCGCGGTCCCGGTAGGCCACCGCGCCGGCACCGGTGTCGCTCACCAGCGGGTCGTCGACCGGGCCGTTGCCCAGCAGGTCGGTGCCGAGCTCGCCCGGTGCCCCGGCGTCGGCCGAGTCCAGACCGGTGTCGTCCATCCGCGGGTCGAGCTCGTCGGCGGCCGACCCGGTCAGGGCGAGGCGCGGATTGGCGGCGCTGTCGTGCGCCCCCTGGCCGGTCCCGGCGGCGAACCCGGCGGGAGAGGTGTAGACCGCCCCGGCCCAGAGGTAGCTCCCGCCGCCCGGCTCCGGGTGGACGGTGTTGTAGTCCGCCTTCGTCTCCGCGGCCGACAGCTGGGAGACGACCAGCTCGGTGCCGCCGACCTGGGCGCAGTTCAGGGCCTTCAGGCCGGTGGCGGTGACGATGTTGTTCTCGACCACCGCGCCGGAGGAGTTGCCCGCCAGGGTGATGCCGCTCCGGCAGTTCTCCGCGGCCGAGTTGCTGGTCACCACGGTGCCCGCGGCGTCCGTCACCACGATCCCGCCGCCCCGGTTGGCGTTCACGGCGTTGGTGGTGACGACGGTGCCGGAGGAGTACCCGTCCACGGCGATGCCGGCGCCGCCGCTGCCGCCGACCCGGTTGCGGCTGACGGTGGTGGCCGAGGCCTCGCCGGTCACCCGGATGCCGGGCGCGGACGAGCCTTCGGCACCCGTCACCACGTTGCCGTCGACGACGATCCGGTCCGTCCCGGAGACCAGCACGGCCTCCTCGGGCGTCGCGAAGGCCAGGCCCTGGACGGTGATGTCGTGGACCTTGGACAGCACGAACCCGTGCGCGCCGCCGCCCTGGCCGGAGCCGATCCGGACGACCGGCCGCTTGTCGGCACCGGGCACCCCGCGGAACGTGATGGGGTTGCCCACCGATCCGGAGCGGGTCACGGTGACCTGCTCGGCGTACGTCCCGGTGCCGCGCGCGATCAGGACGGTCTGACCCGGCTGCGCGGCGTCGGCGGCGGCCTGCACGGTGCAGTAGGGCTGGGCCTCGGTGCCCTGGCCCGCGTCCGAGCAGTGCGCGGCGGGGTCGTTGTTCACGTGGAGCGTGACCACCTCCGCCCCGGCCGTCGCCGCCGGAAGGGCCGATCCGACGATCACCGAGCTCACCAGGGCGGCGGCGAGCCCGGCCTGACGTCTTGTCGTCATTGCTGTGTGTCCCCCTTGGACTGCGCGCCGGAGGCTCGCCGCACGACGCCGTTCGTCGTCGGCGGATGACGGAATGAACTGATCATCTCGGCGGCGCGCAGAGCAGTATCCACCAGCGCGGCCGCCCGCACCATCGGGTTCCCGGCGGGTTCGGGCCCCGGCTCCGCAGCGCCCGAACGCCCTCAGAACAGGGTGGCGAGGTCCGTGCGGGAGGTGATGCCGAGCTTGGGATAGGCCTTGTAGAGGTGGTGGCCCACCGTCCGGGGGCTGAGGAAGAGCTGGGCGGCGATGTCCCGGTTGGTCAGGCCCTGGGCGGCCAGGCGGGCGATCTGGAGCTCCTGCGGGGTGAGGGCGGTGAGCACGCCGGCGGGGGCGTCGGCCGGGGCGGGCGCGGTGGTGCCGGTGGCGGTGAGTTCGGTGCGGGCGCGGTCGGCCCAGGGGTGGGCGCCGAGCAGTTCGAAGGTCTCCAGGGCGGCGCGCAGCTGGGGGCGGGCGTCGGTGCGGCGGCGCTCGCGGCGCAGCCACTCGCCGTAGAGGAGGGCCGTGCGGGCCTGTTCGAAGGGGCGGTGGGTGCCGTCGTGCAGGTCGAGGGCCGTGCGGTAGGCGGTTTCGGCGAGTTCGTCGGGGCCGAGCAGGGCCTGGCAGCGCAGCCGCAGGGCCTCGGCCCAGGGCACGGCGGCGGCCCGGGCCCAGCGGGCGAACCGCTCGTACGCCTCGGCGGCGCGCTCGGGGGCGCCGAGGCGGACGACGGCCTCGACCAGGTCGGGGACGGCCCGGGTGCCGCTGACGTGGTGCCGGTAGGGGCCGGTGGCGAGGGCCTGGAGGCGGTCGGCGGCGTCGGCGGCGCGGCCCTGGCCGAGGTCGTGCAGGCCCAGCGCCCACAGCGTCCAGGGTTCGCCGGGGGCCGGGGCGGTGCCGCCCGACGGCCCGCCGGTCAGGGCGGTCGCGGTACGGGCTGTCGCGGTGAGTGCCGTGACCCGCGCCGTGTCGCCGGCGAGCGCGGCCAGGCAGGCGAGCAGCGCGCTGAGCTGGCTGACCCACTGGTGCTGTCCGGTGTCGCGGGCCAGGCCGAGCGCCTCGGTGGCGGTGACCTCGGCGTCGCGGTGGCGGCCGTGGAACAGCTCCGCCTCGGCGAGGAAGAACTGCACCGTGGGCAGCACGCCGACGGCGCCCTTGGCCCGGGCCTCGGCGACGAGTTCGGCGGCGAGTTCGGCGGTTTCGGCGTCCCGGCCGAGGATCAGCGTCACGCCGCAGAGCTGGACCAGGTCGCGCGGGGTGTCGGCGCCCGCCCGGCGGGCCGCCGCCGCGGTGTCCCGGGCGGCGGGCAGCGGTCCGGCCGGGTGGCCGAGGGCGGGCAGGACGGCGGCCGGCAGGTGCCGGGCCAGCGGGGTGAGCGGGTCGCCCTCGGGCAGGGCGGTCAGGACGTCGGCGAGCCGGTCGAGGACGGCGACCACCGGCTCCTCGCCCGCGTACCAGGCGGCGTGGAAGGCCTGGAGCAGCATCCGGGCGGCGTGCGGCGCCTCGATGTCCGTGGCCGCGGCGTCCAGCAGCAGGCGGTACGCGGCCGGGTAGGAGCCGCGCCAGAAGTGCGCGGTGGCCCGGACGTGGTCGAGCAGGGCGTGCACGAAGACGCTGTCGGTCCGGGCGCCGGCCCGTTCGGCGAGCGCCTCGGCCTGCGCCAACTTGCCTTCCGCGGTGGCGGCTTCGGCGGCCAGGACGAGCCGGCGGGTGGCGCCGTCGCGGTCGGGGGTGAGCCGGGCGGCGCGTTCGTACGCGGCGGCGCCGCCGTGGCCGCCGCGGGCCTCGGCGCGGACGGCGGCGCGCTCCAGGGCGTCGGCGAGTCCGGCGTCGGGAGCGGTGGCGGCGAGGGCGAGGTGCCAGGTGCGGCGGTCGCCGTCGCCCAGCGCCTCGCCGATCGCCCGGTGGACCGCCAACCGCTGCCGCAGTGGCGCGCGTTGCAGGATGGCGGCCCGCAGCAGCGGGTGCCGGAAGGCGATCCGGCGGTCCGCGTCCACGGTCACCAGGCCCGACTCCTCGGCGGGGGTGAGGTGTTCGGCGGCCGCACCGAGGGCGGCGGCGGCCGTGAGGACGACGTCGAGGTCGCCGTTCTCCTCGGCGGCGGCGACCAGCAGCAGGTTCTGGGTGGCCGGCGGCAGGCCGGTGACCTGGCCGTGGAAGGCGATCCGCAGACGGCTGGTGAGCGGCAGCACGCCGGGCGCGGCGGCGGCCTCGCCGGCGGCCCGTTCGGCCGAGACCGGTAGTTCGGTGAGCGCCAGCGGGTTGCCGGCCGCCTCGGCGAGCAGCCGGCGGCGGACGTCGCCGGTGAGTCCGGGGGCGGCGCGGGATTCGAGGAGCCGGGCGGCGTCCGCCTCGGCGAGTCCGGCCAGCCGGAGTTCGGGGAGGCCGGCGAGCGGCAGGCTCTCCGCGGCACCTCCGGTCGGGCCGGCACCTGCGGTCGGGCCGGCGTCCCGGAGGGCGAGCAGCAGGGCGACGCCCTCCGCCTGGAGCCGGCGGGCGGCGATCAGCAGCGCGTCCAGTGAGGCCCGGTCGAGCCACTGGACGTCGTCCACGATGCACAACAGCGGCTGTTCGGAGGCGAGTTCGGCGAGCAGGCCGAGCACGGCGAGGCCGGTCAGCAGCCGGTCGGCGGGCGCGGCGGTGGACGTGCCGGCGGAGGCACCGGCCGGCCCCTCGCCGAGCCCGAACGCGGCCTCCAGCGCCCGCCGTTGCGGCCCGGGCAGCGCCGCGAGCCGGTCCAGTCCGGGGGCCAACAGCAGACTGAGCCCGGCGAACGGGAGTTCGGCCTCGTACTCGACCCCGGTCGCCCGCACCACCCGGAAGCCGTCACCGGCCGCGGCCACCGCGTGGTCCAGCAGCGCGGTCTTGCCGATACCGGGCTCTCCGCGCAGCACCAGCACCCCGCTGCGGCCGCCCCTCGCCCCGTCGAGCAGCGCGCCGACGGCGGCCTGCTCCTGTCCCCGCCCGTAGAGCATCCCCATCCCCCGACCCTACCGAGCCCGACTACGTACACCCCTACCTATCCGTGACGGATTCGCCCGCCGCGCGCTGTCCGTACCTTCATGAACAGCGGGAACGAGCCGCGAAGGACGAAGCCGGAAGAACCGCCAACCACCGCTCCGGACAAGGGAGAAGACCATGACCGACCTCCAGCAGACCCACCTGCGGCAGCTCGCCGAGCGCTACATCGCCGTCTGGAACGAGACCGACCCGGCCGCCCGCCGCAAGCTGGTCGACGAGGCGTGGGCCGAGGACTGCAGCTACACCGACCCGCTGGCCGCGGTCACCGGCCGGGAGGGCGTGGACGCCCTGATCGGCGCGGCCCAGGCGCAGTTCCCCGGCCTGGAGTTCACCCTCGGCGCGGTCGACGCCCACCACGACATCGCCCGCTTCACCTGGAACCTCGGGCCGGCCGGCGCGGAGCCGCTGGTGATCGGCTTCGACGTGCTGGTGGCCGGCCCGGACGGGCGGATCGCCTCGGTGTACGGCTTCCTGGACCGCGTGCCGGGCGCCTGATCCCACCCCGCACGGCACGACCCGGGGGCGGGCCGACCCGGTCCGCCCCCCGCCTGTCCGCCCCACCTGCCCGCCCCCACTGCGCGTCCCACCTGCGCGTCCCACCTGCGCCTCCCACCTGCCCCTCCCACCTGCGCCCCCGACCCGCCGACCACCGATCGCCCCGGAGGACCCCCGAGATGAGCACCGCCCTGCGCACCCGCCCGGCCCCGGCAGCAGCAGCGGCCCCCGAGCCCTCGGCACCCGGCACCCGGGGACTGCTGCCGATCGTCCTGACCGCGACCTTCATGACCGCCCTGGACGTCTTCGTCGTCAACGTCGCCGTCCCCTCCGTCCAGGCCGACCTGAGAGCCGGCCCGGCCGCCGTCCAATGGGTGATCGCCGGCTTCGGCCTGGCGCTCGCGGCCGGCCTGATCACCGCCGGCCGGCTCGGCGACCGCTACGGCCGCCGCCGGGTGTTCGCCCTCGGCCTGGGACTGTTCACGCTCGCCTCGGCCGGCTGCGGCCTGGCCCCGACGGCGGCCGCCCTGATCGGCGCCCGGGTCGCGCAGGGCGTGGGGGCGGCGCTGATGGGCCCGCAGGTGCTGGCGATCCTGCGGACGGCGTTCAGCGGCGCGGCGCAGGCCCGGGCGTTCGCGATGTACGGGCTGACCATGGGCGTCGGCGCGGTGTTCGGCCAGCTGATCGGCGGCGCGCTGATCCGCGCCGACCTGTTCGGGCTGGACTGGCGCAGCTGCTTCCTGATCAACCTGCCGGTCGGCGCGGCCGCCCTCGCGCTGGTCCGCCGCTGCCTGCCGGAGTCCCGCGCCCCGCGGCGGCCGGGCCTGGACCCGGTGGGCGTGCTGCTGGTCACCGTCGCGCTGACCGGCCTGGTGCTGCCGCTGATCCAGGGCCGCGAGCAGGGCTGGCCGCTCTGGACCTGGCTCTGCCTGACCGGCTCCGTCGCGCTGCTCGCGGGCTTCACCGTGCACCAGCACCGCTCCGGCGCCACCGGCTCGCCGCTGGTCGACACCCGGCTGTTCCGGGACCGCGCCTTCGCCGCCGGTCTGCTCGCCCAGCTCGCCTTCTGGCTCGGCCAGGCCTCCTTCTTCCTGGTGCTCGCCCTGCACCTGCAGCTGGGCCGCGGCCTGGACGCGCTCGGCGCGGGCCTGGTCTTCACCGCGATCGGCCTCGGCTACCTGCTCACCTCCACCACCGCGCACCGCTTCGCCGCCCGGCTCGGCCGGCAGGCGATCGCGCTCGGCGGGCTGCTGATGGCGACCGGACTGGGCCTGCTCGGCCTCGCCGTGTACGGGGCCGGGACGGCGGGCAGCGTCTGGTGGCTGGCCCCGGGCCTGTTCGTGGACGGGCTCGGCATGGGCCTGGTGATCGCACCGGTGACCTCCGTGGTCCTGGCCGGGGTCGAACCGCGGCTGGCCGGTTCGGCCGCCGGACTGCTGGCCACCGTGCAGCAGGTCGCCGGGGCGCTCGGGATCGCGCTGATCGGCATCGTCTACTACGGCGCCGCCGACCAGATGTCCGCGTTCGGCCGGTGCGTCGCGGTGCTGGCGGTGCTGGAGCTGCTGCTGGTGGGCCTGGTCCAGCTGCTGCCCCGCCGGGCGGCCCAGCACTAGGGCGGCCCGGCAGGGGGCGCGGGGCGGGTCCCGGGAGCGAGCGGAACGGGCGGGTGGGCGGTCGGCCCCACCCGCCCGTTC
>NZ_JBHXTG010000142.1:0-8119 GCF_042677465.1 Kitasatospora sp. NPDC127111 | reverse complement strand
CGGGCGCGGTTGATGCAGGCGTTGCCGGGTGGTGGGGCGATGGTGGCGTTGGAGGCGACGGAGGAGGAGGTACGGGCGGCACTCGTCGCCGGCGTCGACGTGGCGGCGGTCAACGGGCCCCGGTCGGTGGTGATTTCCGGGGACGAGGATGCGGTCGAGTCGGTGCGGGAGCACTTCGCGGACCGGCGGACGCGGCGGCTGCGGGTGAGTCATGCGTTCCACTCGGCGCACCTGGACGGGATGCTCGCGGAGTTCGGCGCCGTCGCCGCCACCCTCGCCTTCAACCCGCCGCTGATCCCGGTGGTGTCGAACGTGACCGGGCGGGTGGCGTCGGTGGAGGAGATCACCGATCCGGCGTACTGGGTGCGTCAGGTTCGCGAAGCGGTCCGGTTCGCCGATGTGGTGGCGGCGTTGGACGTGGAGGGCGTGACGACGTACGTCGAGCTGGGCCCGGACGGGACGCTGACCGGCCTGGTCGACGGCATCCTGGACGCCCCGGTCACCGCGACCGCCCTGCGCCGTGACCGTGCGGAGGCCGGTACGGCGGTGGCGGCGCTGGCCCGGGTCCACGTCCAGGGCCACGCGGTCGACTGGACCGCGCTGCTCGGCGGTGACCGCCCGTCCGGGCTCGTCCTGCCGACGTATCCGTTCCAGCGCCGCCGTTACTGGCTCGAGCCCGCCGCCCGCACCGGCGACGCCGGCGGCCTCGGGCTCGGTGCGGTCGAGCACCCGATCCTCGGCGCGGCCGTCGTACCCGCCGACTCGACGGGTGTCCTGCTCACCGGCAGCCTCTCGCTGCGCACCCACCCCTGGCTGGCCGACCACGTCGCCCTGGGCGCCGTGCTGGCGCCGGGTGCGGCCCTGGTCGAGCTCGCCGTCCGGGCCGGCGACGAGGTCGGCGCCACCACCCTGGACGAGCTCGTGGTCGAGGCCCCGCTGCTGCTCCCCGACCAGGGCGCGCTGCAACTCCAGGTGGCCGTCGGCGAGCGGGACGCCAACGGCCTGCGGACCGTCACCGTCCACTCGCGCCCCGGCGCGGACGCAGAGTGGACCCGGCACGCCACCGGCCTCCTCACCGAGCGGGCCGCGCCGGCCGCGGCGATCGCCTGGCCGCCGGTCGGGGCCGAACAGATCCCGGTGGAGGAGGCGTACGAGTCGCTGGCGGCTGTCGGGCTCGAGTACGGCCCGGCCTTCCGAGGTCTGCAGGCGGTCTGGCACGACGGAGACGCGCTGTACGCCGAGGCGGCCTTGCCCGGGACACTCGGTGCCGACGCCGCGCGCTTCGGCCTCCACCCGGCGCTGCTCGACGCGGCCGCCCAGCTCCCGGCGCTGCACGGCGGGACGTCCGGTGGCCGCCGGCTGCCCTTCGCGTACCGGGGTGTGACCCTGCACGCCTCCGGCGCGACCCGGCTGCGGGTGCGGCTGACCGCGACCGGAGCGGACGAGTACGCCCTGGAGGCCTCGGACCCCGACGGCCGGCCGGTGGTCTCGGTGGCGGCCCTGGTCACCCGGCCCGTGCAGGACATCCGGGCGGCTGCCGCCCGCCCGGTCGACCGGGACGCGCTGTTCGCGGTGGAGTGGCCCGAAGTGCCGCTGCCCGGCGGGCACGCCGAGGCCGGCGGCTGGGAACTCCTTCGGGTGACGGGCCGGGAAGGGGTGGTGGCGGAGGTCCTCGGCCGGGTGCAGGACTGGCTCGCGGACGAGGCCAACGGTGCCTCGCGGCTGGCCGTGGTGACGACCGGCGCGGTGGCCGTCGACGACGGGGAGACCCCCGACCCGGCGGCTGCCCCCGTGTGGGGTCTGCTGCGGTCGGCGCAGTCGGAGCACCCCGATCGCCTGGCGCTGGTCGACGTCGATGATCCGTCGGTGGACGTCCTGGCGGCCCTGGCGACCGGTGAGTCTCAGCTCGCGGTGCGCGACGGGCGGGTACACGTGCCGAGGCTCGTGCGGGTCGTGGTGCCGGAGCCCTCCGCCGAGCGCGCGTGGGATCCGTCCGGAACTGTGCTGATCACGGGCGGGACGGGTGTGCTGGGCGGTATGCTGGCCCGGCACCTGGTGGCCGAGCGGTCGGTGCGGCACCTGCTGCTGGTCTCGCGCAGCGGTCCGGACGCGCCGGGCGCGCCCGGCCTGCGGGCCGACCTGGAGGAGCTGGGTGCGGAGGTGACGATCGCGGCGGCCGACGCGTCGGACCGGGACGCGCTGGCGGCCGCCCTCGCCGGGATACCGACCGAGCACCCGCTGACGGCCGTGGTGCACACGGCGGGTGTGGTGGACGACGGGGTGTTCTCGGCGCTCACACCCGAGCGCCTGGCGGCGGTGTGGGGCCCGAAGGCCGACGGCGCACGCCACCTGCACGAGTTGACCCGGGGCCACGACCTGGCGGCCTTCGTCCTGTACTCCTCCGTCGCCGCCGTGCTCGGCTCGCCCGGTCAGGCGAGCTACTCGGCCGCCAACACCTACCTGGACGCGCTCGCCGCGCACCGCCGGGCGATCGGCCTGCCCGCGCAGTCGCTGGCCTGGGGCCAGTGGGCCGAGGCCAGCGGCATCACCGGACACCTCACGACCACCGACCAGGCCCGGCTGGCGCGGCTCGGAATCCGGCCGATCGGCTCGGCCGAGGGGATCGAACTGTTCGAAGCCACACAGCGGTTGACGACCCGTGCCACTCTGGTTCCGGCACCGCTGGACCTGGCCGCCCTGCGCGGCCGGCCCGTGCCGACCCTCCTGCGCGGCCTGGTCCGGCCGGCCCGCCGCACGGCGGGCGCGGGCGGGCCGGCGGCCGGTGCGCTTCCGCTCGCCCACCGGCTCGCCGCACTGCCGGACGACGGCGAGCGGCTCGCGGCGGCCCTGCACCTGGTCCGTGCCGAGGTGGCGGCGGTGCTCGGCAGCAGCGCCGAGTCGGTGGGCGCCCGCCGCTCGTTCACCGGGCTCGGGCTCGACTCGCTGACCGCCGTCGAACTGCGCAACCGGATCGGTGCGGCGACCGGTCTGCGGCTGTCGGCCACGCTGGTCTTCGACCACCCCGATCCGACCGCGCTCGCCGAGCACCTGCTCGCCGAACTCCTGGGTGCGGCGGACACGGTGGCCCCGGCGGCCGCACCCGTGGCGGTCCGCGCCGACGAGCCGATCGCGATCGTCGGCATGGCGTGCCGCCTGCCCGGTGGCGTCAGCAGCCCCGACGAGCTCTGGCGGCTGGTGGCCGAAGGCCGCGACGCGGTGACGGAGTTCCCCGACGACCGCGGCTGGGACCTGGAGGCGCTGTACTCGCCGGACCCGGACGGCCCCGGCACCTCCTACACCCGGCACGGCGGCTTCCTCGACCGGGCGGCCGACTTCGACGCCGCGTTCTTCGGCATATCCCCGCGCGAGGCGCTGGCGACCGACCCGCAGCAGCGCCTGCTGCTGGAGACCGGCTGGGAGGCGCTGGAGAGCGCCGGCCTCGACCCGACCGGGCTGCGCGGCAGCCGTACCGGGGTGTTCGCCGGCGTGATGTACCACGACTACGCGCCCCGGGTCCGCGAGGTCCCGGCGGAGCTGGAGGGCTGGCTGGGCAACGGCACGGCGGGAAGTGTGGCCTCCGGGCGGATCTCGTACACCTTCGGGTTCGAGGGGCCGGCGGTGACCGTGGACACGGCGTGCTCGTCCTCGCTGGTGGCGCTGCACCTGGCCGCCCAGTCGCTGCGGGCGGGGGAGTGCGACCTCGCGCTGGCCGGCGGCGTCGCCGTGATGTCCACGCCGACCACCTTCGTGGAGTTCTCCCGGCAGCGGGCGCTGTCCGCCGACGGGCGCTGCAAGGCGTACGCGGGGGCGGCCGACGGCACCGGCTGGGGCGAGGGCGTCGGCCTGCTGCTGGTCGAGCGGCTCTCCGACGCCCGGCGCAACGGCCACCGCGTGCTGGCGGTGGTCCGCGGCAGTGCGGTCAACCAGGACGGCGCGTCCAACGGCCTGACCGCGCCGAGCGGGCCGTCCCAGCAGCGGGTGATCCGGCAGGCGCTGGCCAACGCCGGACTGACCGCGGGCGAGGTGGACGTGGTCGAGGGGCACGGCACCGGCACCCGGCTCGGCGACCCGATCGAGGCGCAGGCCCTGCTCGCCACGTACGGGCAGGACCGGGCGCCGGAGCAGCCGCTGTGGCTCGGCTCGCTGAAGTCCAACATCGGCCACACCCAGGCCGCCGCCGGTGCCGCGGGCGTGATCAAGATGGTCCAGGCGCTCCGCCACGGCGTCCTGCCGCAGACCCTGCACGTGGACGAGCCCTCGCCGTACGTGGACTGGTCGGCCGGTGAGGTCCGGCTGCTGACCGAGGCTCGCGCCTGGCCGGAGGCCGGGCGGCCGCGCCGGGCCGGGGTGTCCTCCTTCGGGGTGTCCGGCACCAACGCGCACGTGATCATCGAGCAGGCGCCGGAGCCGGCCGAGCCCGAGCGCGGCGCGACGCCGCCGGTGCTGCCGTTCGCGGTGTCGGCCCGCTCGGCGGAGGCGGTCCGGGCCCAGGCCGGCCGACTGGCCGAACTGCTGGACACCGCCGACCCGGTGGACGTCGCGCATGCCCTGATCGCCACCAGGGGCGCGCTGGAGGAGCGGGCCGTCGTCGTCGGCGACCCGGCCGGGCTGCGCGACCTCGCGCTCGGCGACCCGTCGCCCGCCCTGGTGCGAGGCAGCGCCGACGTGACCGGCCGGACGGTGTTCGTCTTCCCGGGACAGGGCTCGCAGTGGGCCGCCATGGCGGTCGAACTCCTCGACACCGCGCCGGTGTTCGCCGCCCGGATCGAGGAGTGCGGGCGGGCGCTGGCCCCGCACACCGACTGGTCGCTGCTCGACGTGCTGCGCGGCGCGCCGGACGCGCCCGGACTGGACCGGGTGGACGTCGTGCAGCCGGTGCTGTGGGCGGTGATGGTCTCGCTCGCCGAGCTGTGGAAGGCGCACGGGGTGCGCCCCGACGCGGTGGTCGGCCACAGCCAGGGCGAGATCGCCGCCGCCGTGGTCGCCAGCGGCCTCTCGCTGGCCGACGGCGCCCGGGTCGTCGCCCTACGAAGCCGGGCCATCCTGGCGCTGTCCGGCCTGGGCGGCATGGCCTCGATCGCCCTGCCGGCCGCCGAGGTGGCGGCGAGGATCGAGGCCTGGGGCGACCGGCTCTCCGTCGCCGTGGTCAACGGCCCCTCCGCGACGGTGGTCTCCGGCGAGCCCGAGGCGCTGGCCGGGCTGGTCGCCGGTTACCAGTCCGAGGAGGTCCGGGCCCGGCTCATCCCCGTCGACTACGCCTCGCACTCCGCCCAGGTGGACGGGCTGCGCGAGGAACTGCTCGACCTGCTCGGCCCGATCGAGCCGCGCACCGGCGAGGTGCCGCTGCTGTCCACCGTCACCGGCGACTGGTACGACACCGCCGGGCTGGACGCCGAGTACTGGGTCACCAACCTGCGCGAGACGGTGCGCTTCGAGGAGGCCACGCGGGCGCTCGCCGACCAGGGCCACACGGTCTTCGTCGAGGTCAGCCCGCACGCGGTGCTCACCGTGCCGATCCAGGAGACCCTGGAGTCGGCGGGAGCGGGCCGCCGGTCGGTGGTGGCCGGCACGCTCCGCCGCGACCACGGCGGGCTCGGCCGGTTCCTGCTCTCCGCCGCCGAACTGTGGGTGCGCGGGGTGCCGGTCGACTGGGCGGCCGCGTTCGACGGGGCTCGCCCGCGGCGGATCGACCTGCCCACGTACGCGTTCCAGCGGCAGCGGTACTGGTTGGACGCGACGGTCACCAACACCACCGTGACCGCGCCGGCCGGCGGTCCGGCCGAGGCCGGTCGGGCCGCGCCCTGGGAGGAGCGGCTGACCGGGCTGGAAGGGACGCAGGCCCGGGAGGCGGCGTTGCTGGAGCTGGTCCGGCGGGAGGCGGCCGCCGTCCTCGGCCACCCCGACACCGGCGGGGTCGCCGCCGACCGCGCCTTCCGCGAGCTCGGCCTGAGCTCGCTGACCGCGGTCGAGCTGCGCAACCGGATCGGGGCCGGCACCGGCCTGGAGCTGCCCGCAACGCTGGTCTTCGACCACCCGACGCCGGCCGCCGTCGCGTCCTACCTGCTGGCCGAACTCCCCTCCGGGAACAGCGGACCGGGGCAGCTCGGTGCGCTGGAGTCGCTGGCCGCCCTGGAACGGGCGCTCGCCGGCACCACCGCCGCCGACGATCCGGACCGCGAGTCGGTCCTCGTCCGGCTCAGGGCACTGGTCGACCGCTGGGACTTCGCGCCCGGCCTGAGCTCCGAGGAGGAGTTCGACCTCGACAGCGCCACCGACGAGGAGCTGTTCGAGCTGATCGACCGCAACTCCGACACCCACTGACCGGCCCGATCGGCCGTCCCGACCCCGTACACCAGTGATACGAGAGGCAGCGATGTCCAACGACCAGAAGCTCAGGGACTACCTGAAGCGCGCCCTGGCCGACGCCCAGAAGGCCAACCGGCGCCTGCAGGAGGTGGAGGCCGCCAAGCGGGAACCGATCGCCATCATCGGCATGGCCTGCCGCCTGCCCGGCGGGATCTCCTCGCCGGAGGACCTGTGGCGGCTGGTGTCCGACGGCGTGGACGCCATCACCGAGTTCCCCGCCGACCGCGGCTGGGACGTCGAGGCGCTGTACGACCCCGACCCGGACCACCAGGGCACCTCGTACACCCGGCACGGTGGATTCCTGGACACCACCGCCGACTTCGACGCCGAGTTCTTCGGCATCTCCCCGCGCGAAGCCCTGGCCACCGACCCCCAGCACCGACTGCTGCTGGAGACCGCCTGGGAGGCCTTCGAGCGCGCCGGCATCGACCCGGCCGGACTGCGCGGCAGTCGGACCGCGGTGTTCGCGGGCATCGCGGGCAGCGACTACACGCCCCGACTGCACGACGCCCCCGGCGAGTTGGAGGGTTACCTCGGCATCGGCGGGCTGGACAGCGTGGCCTCCGGGCGGATCGCCTACACGTTCGGGTTCGAGGGCCCGGCGGTGACGGTGGACACGGCGTGCTCGTCGTCGCTGGTGGCGCTGCACCTGGCGGCGCAGTCGCTGCGCTCCGGGGAGTCGGACCTGGCACTGGCCGGCGGGGTGAGCGTGATGGCCACGGCGCAGGGGTTCGTGGAGTTCTCCCGGCAGCGCGGCCTGTCGGCGGACGGCCGGTGCAGGGCGTTCGCGGCGGCGGCGGACGGGACCGGGTGGGCCGAGGGGGTGGGCCTGCTGCTCGTCGAACGGCTGTCGGACGCGCGGCGGTCGGGGCACGAGGTGCTGGCGGTGCTGCGGGGCAGTGCGGTCAACCAGGACGGTGCGTCCAACGGGTTGACCGCGCCGAACGGTCCCGCGCAGCAGCGGGTGATCCGGCAGGCCCTCGCCAACGCCAGGCTGACCGCCGCCGACGTGCACGCCGTCGAGGCGCACGGCACCGGCACCCGGCTCGGCGACCCGATCGAGGCGCAGGCCCTGCTCGCCACGTACGGCCAGGACCGTGAACATCCGCTGCTGCTGGGCTCGTTGAAGTCGAACATCGGGCACACCCAGGCGGCGGCCGGCGTCGCCGGGGTGATCAAGTCGGTCCTGGCGATCCGGCACGGCGTGCTGCCCCGCACCCTGCACGCGGAGGAGCCCACCCCGTACGTCGACTGGTCGTCGGGCGCGGTGGAGCTGCTCACCGAGCGGCGCGACTGGCCGCAGACCGAGGGTCCGCGCCGGATCGGCGTGTCGGCCTTCGGAGCCAGCGGGACCAACGCGCACGTGATCGTCGAGCAGGCGCCGGCGGAGGAGGCGGCTTCGGCGGCGGCTGAGGCCCAGGACCGCGGTCCGGTGCCGGTCGTGGTGCCGTTCGTGGTGTCGGCGCGCACGCCGGAGGCGCTGCGGGCGCAGGCCGGGCGGGTGGCCGACCTGCTGGAGCGCGCCGACCCGGTGGCGGTCGCCCGGTCGCTCGTCACCACCCGGGCCGCCTTCGAGGAGCGCGCCGTGGTGCTCGGGAGACCGGCCGCGCTGCGGACGCTGACCGGTCCCGAGGTCGTCACCGGCTCGACGGTCGGCACCGGCGGGCTCGCGGTGCTCTTCTCGGGTCAGGGGAGTCAGCGGGTGGGGATGGGGCGTGAGTTGTACGCGTCGTTCCCGGTGTTCGCGGCTGCC